>SLHB01000022.1 GCA_007136375.1 Candidatus Hydrogenedentota bacterium | reverse complement strand
TTCGTCCAAGGGCTGGGCGATGGTGTCCCCTTCCTTAATGCTGTCATGCACTTTCTGCACGGCGTTTTCGATGACGACGTTGCCGATGGTTTCCTTCGTGATCCGCAGGGATTGGAGGATGGGCACGCCCGAGGTGATGAGGGTGCCAAGGGTGCGCGCGAAGCGAGCCACGGCCACCTTCTGGATGAGGTCGCCGATCAGCTTGGTTTTTAGGAGCACCCGGTCCATGAGATTCTTGACGTGCTGCGACTTGCTCAGTAATTTCAGCGTAATGATCGTGCTGTTCACGATGAGCAGAAGCAGCCAGTACCGGTACAGGAGGAAATCGCCCATGTCCATGAGGAAGGTGGTCATCCAGGGCAGTTCCGCTTCAAAGTCGGCGAACACTTCCGCGAAGGTGGGCACGACATACATGAGCAGGAAGAGCACGATGACCGTTGCGACTAGAAGCACGGCGATGGGATAGATGAGCGCGCCTCGGACCTTGCGTTTCAAGGCCTGGCGTTTTTCCATGAAGTCGGCGATGCGGTTTAGCACGACTTCCAGCATGCCGCCGACCTCGCCGGCCCGGACCATGTTGACGTACAGGTTATCGAAGGCCCTCGGGTGCTTGCTGAGCGCCTCGGCGAAGGTCGTGCCCGTTTGGATGTCCGTCACGATTTCGCGCAGGATATCCCGGAGCTTGGATGGTTTGAGCTGGGCGACGAGGATGTTGAGGCTGCGCAAGAGCGGCAGGCCCGCGTCGATGAGCGTGGCGAGCTGCCGCGTCATCACCACAATCATCTTGTGGGAAAGCCCGCCAATGTAAAATTCGTTGAGTCCGCCGCCCTTCTGGCTTTCCTTGCGGGCCCGTTTCTCGTCGCCCTTCCGCGCCGGCCGCACCGTGGTGGGGTGCAGGCCGAGATTGCGGATGTCGTTGATGGCCAGGGCTTGGCTCTCGGCTTCGACTACGCCGAAAGTCTCCTTGCCATCGCGGTTCACGGCCTTATAGGCAAACTTTGCCACCGTTGTGTCCTCCTAGCCTTCCCACACGCCCCTGACGGCTCCGCGAACCTCCGCGGGCCGTCTCCTTCGGTTCGGTTGGCGCGCCGCGCCGTGTCTCAACTCGTTCCCGTCCGCCGCCCAAGCCGCGATCGCGCCGGCCCGGAACCAGCCGCGGCTTATTCGTCGTAGCTGTCCGTGTGCAAAATCACTTCTTCCGTCGAGGTCAGGCCCTTCACACAGGCGATGATGCCTTCTTCGCGGAGGGTGCGCATGCCCTGTTGCTTGCGGGCGTAGTCGCGCACTTCCCAGGCTTCGGCGCGGCGCAAGATCATCTCGCAGATGTGCTCGTCCACGGTGAGGTATTCGAATAGGGCCATGCGGCCAAGATAGCCTTGGTAATCGCAGGCCGCGCAGCCCTTAGGCCCGAAGAACCGGAGGTTGGGATCCTTGCGCCAGGACACGGGCAAGCCCAGCCGGTTCATTTCCTTGTCCTCGGGCGTGTACTTCTCCTTGCAGTGCCGGCACAGACGCCGCACCAGACGTTGGGCCATCACGCCCTCCAAGGAACTCGTGATGAGGAAGGGCTCCACTTCCATGTCCAACAAACGGGTCACCGTCTCCGGCGCGCTGTTGGTGTGCAGCGTGCTCAACACAATGTGGCCGGTGAGGGACGCCTCAACGGCGATAACCGCCGTTTCCCAGTCACGAATCTCGCCGACGAGAACGATATCCGGGTCCTGCCGCAGAATAGATCGGAGGCATTTGGCGAAAGTAAGCCCAATATCCTCCTTGACCTGCACCTGAATGACCTGTTCCAACTGGACTTCGACGGGATCCTCCGTCGTAATGATCTTCACGCTTTCCTTATTGAGTTCATTGATGCAGGCGTAAAGCGTGGTGGTCTTGCCGGAACCGGTGGGGCCCGTCACGAGGAAGATGCCGTTAGGCTTGTAGATCGTGTTGTAAACTTGCTTCAGCACGTCCTCGGAAAACCCGAGCTTCTCCAGGTCCACCTGAATTTGAGTGGTGTCCAAGATACGCATCACGAGGTTTTCACCGTAGAGCGTGGGCAGCGTGGCGACACGGATATCAATGCTCGAGTCGCCGATCTTCAACTCGATACGGGCGTCCTGGGGCAGGCGGCGCTCGGCGATGTCCATGTTGGACATGATCTTCGCACGGGAGACGATGGCCAGGGCGAGCGACTTCGGTGGGCTTACGATCTCCTGGAGCCTGCCGTCCACGCGGATCCGAATGCGGAAGTCTTCTTCGAAATTCTCGAAGTGCACGTCGGAGGCGCGCTTCTGCACCGCCTCCAGCAGCACGAGATTCACGATCTTGATAACCTCGGGCTCCTGGGCCAGTTGAATCAGGTTTTCTTCGTCGGCGATGAGTTCTTGCGTGCCCATCTCCTCATCGGTCAATTCGCCCTCGCCCACGTGTTTCAGGAGGTCTTCCAACGTTTGGTGAATGGATTCGGCCTCGTAGGCGTAATTGTCCTGAAGGAACTTGGCGATGTCTTGCTGGTTGCTGATGGCGCCCTGAATGTCGCAGCCGGTGATCTGGCGCAGGTCGTCGAGCAGGCTTACATTCAAGGGGTCGGCCATGGCGACGGTAAGCACGCCTTCTTTATGCCGGATGGGCACGATGTTATAAAACTTGGCGATATCGGCCGACACCATGCGAAGCACGTCCTCGCCCACCCGGAGCTTGGCGAGATCGACGCGCTCCATGCCGGCCTGTTGGCCCAGGGCCTCAACGATATCTTGCTCGTCGCACAGGCCCATCTTCACCAGTACGCGGCCCAGCATATCGCCGGTCATGCGCTGGCGCTGGAGCGCTTCATCCAACTCGAGGGGACTAATAACCCCGTTGTCCACCAGAATGTCGCCGATTTGACGTTCGCGCGTCACTGCCATGGTTAATCCCCGTTATACCGGTTTCCCGGCCTGCGCCGAGGCGGCGTCGTCACACTCGCAACGCCGCGGTGTGAAAGGCTGCGTTAGATTGCCGCTTCCTTCTTTTCCGGAATGTCTTCAAGCCCCAAGGCCCGCGCGTTCGTCTCGAACTCATCGGGCTGCAGGCACTTGGTCACCGCGTCCTCATAGGAAATGAGGCCTTTACGGTACAGGGCCAGCAGGTGCTCGTCCAGCAAGTTCATGCCGTACTTGTGTCCAGTCTGGATAGCGGACGTGATGCGGAACGACTTGTTTTCGCGGATGAGGTTCTGGATGCCGGAAGTCGTGATCATGATTTCAAAGGCGGCCACGCGCCCGAAACCGCTCTTCTTGGGAATGAGCGTCTGGGAAATCACCGACTTTAGATTACCCGCGAGCTGGGTGCGGATCTGCTCTTGCTGGTTGGTCGGAAAGGCGTCCACGATACGGTCGATCGTCCGGACGGAGCCCGTGGTGTGCAGGGTGCCGAAGACTAAGTGGCCCGTTTCCGCGGCGGTAATGGCGGCTTCAATGGTTTCCAAGTCGCGCATTTCACCGACGAGGATCACGTCGGGATCCTGGCGCAAGGCGCGGCGCAAGGCCTCGGCGAAGGTGGGCACATCGACGCCAACCTCGCGCTGCATGATGATGCCCTTCTTGTGCGTATGGTAATACTCGATGGGATCCTCAATCGTAATGATATGGTGATCCAGGTTCCGGTTGATGTGGTCGATCATCGTCGCGAGGCTGGTCGACTTACCCGATCCGGTGGGGCCAGTGACCAACACAAGCCCGCGGGGCAGGTTAATCACCTTCTTGATGACGTTCGGGAGGCCAATTTCCTCGAAGGTCATAATATGCCGCGGAATCAACCGGAGCACGAGGCCGACGTAACCCCGCTGCTTGAAGATGGATACGCGGAAGCGGGCGATGTCCTCGAAGGCGAAGCCAAAGTCGGACGTGCCCACCTCTTGCAGCTCTTGCTGATTGTCCACCGAGGCGATGCTTTTCATGAGCCGCTCGGTGTCGTCGGCGGTCAGCACGGTGTCGCCGAAGTACTGGAGGTGGCCGTGGACGCGGCCAACGGGCGGATTATCCACCGTGAGATGCAAGTCCGACCCTTCGCGGTCAATGAGCATCCGCAGCAGGCTGACCATCTCGTACTGTTGTGACGATTGTTGAGCCATGAATGTTGGCCTCCCTAGCCTTTCCAGAGATCCGGACGGCGGGTAGCGCGCTCCGCCGCCGCGCAAAAATTACTACATATTGCCGCGGCGCGCCCCCGGCTACAAGTGGCCCGTCACCGGCATGTCCGGCGCGGTGACGCGGAGCACTTCGCTGATGGAGGTGACGCCATTGAACATCTTGCGGATGCCGTCCTCGCGCATGGTCGTCATGCCGCCGAGCCGGGCCTCCTTGCGGATGCGCGTGGCGCTTTCCCCTGCCATGATCATCTTGCGGATCTTGTCCGTGGCGACGAGCAACTCATACACGCCAACCCGGCCTTCGTAGCCCGTGTTGTTGCAGTTGTCACAACCCGCGCCATGGAACAGCTCGACCTTGGCCGTGTCAATGGGGTATCCGAGGCGGTGCAACTCCAATTCCGTCGGGGTGTAGGGCTCCTTGCACGACGTGCAAAGAGTCCGCACGAGACGCTGCGCCAATACGGCGCGGACCGTGTTGCTCACGAGGAAGGGCTTCAGCCCAATGTCGATGAGTCGGATATACGCGCTGGCCGCGTCGTTGGTGTGCAAGGTCGAGAACACCAAGTGACCGGTCAGGGCGGATTTCATGGCGATCTCGGCCGTTTCAAGGTCACGAATCTCACCGACCATGAGCACATCCGGGTCCTGACGGACGATGGCGCGGAGGGCGCGGGCGAAGTCCCATCCGATGTCGTGATTGACCTGCACCTGGTTGATGCCCGTCATATAGTATTCGACCGGGTCCTCGACGGTGATCATCTTGACGTCGGGCCGGTTCAGATTGTGCATGGAGGCGTAGAGGCTCGTGGTCTTACCCGAGCCGGTGGGACCCGTCACCAACAACACGCCGGACGCGGCTTGCAGGAGGCCTTCCCACCTCTCCTGGTCTTCGGGCATGAACCCGAGCTGGCCCAAGCCCAGCATGAGCCCGGATTTATCAAGGATACGCAGCACCATGCTCTCCCCGTGCACAGCGGGCAAGGCGCTCACGCGCAAGTCGACAATCTTCCCCGCCAAGGTCAGCTTGATGCGGCCGTCCTGAGGCACGCGCCGCTCGGAGATGTCCATGCCGGACATGATTTTCAAGCGGCTGATGACAGAGGCCTGGGCGCGCTTCGGGGGCGGCGGCATGCGGTGGAGCACGCCGTCGACGCGGTAACGGATCTTCACGTCGGTCTTGCCTGGCTCCACGTGAATATCGCTGGCGCGCATGCGGAAGGCTTCGTAAATGAGGTTGTGAACGTAGCGCACGACGGGGCTGTCGCTGTCGTCCTCCTCTTCCTCGCCGCTTCCGCTTTCAAACTCGACGTTGTCGACGCTGATGCTGCTCAAGCTATCGCCGGAAAGACTCTCCACGCTGCTCACGGCGGAACCCACCGAGCTCATGGTGCTCAGCGTGCTCAGGGAGCTTTGGCTGCTGACGGTGGAAAGCATGGTCTCGACGGTGGCGTCGTTCAGGCCATAGTAGCGCGCGAGGGCGCCGCTAATGTCTTCGGGGCTGGCGAGTTGGGGTTCGATGGGGCGGTCGAGGAGTTTTTCGAGGTTGTCGAGCTGGTTGATGTTCGTCGGGTCCGCCGTGGCGACCACAAGCGTCCCGTTTTCCTCGGCGATGGGGATCACGCGGTAGAGTTGGGCGACGCCGACTTCGATCTGATTGCGGACCCGGTCCGGGATTTCCCGGTCCGCAAGCTTCACCAAGGGGATGCCGAGTTGCGCGGCCAAGCCATCGGTGATGTGGCTCTTGCTCATGTAGCCCAGACGGACCAACACTTCGCCTATCCGGCGCCGGGACATGGAGGTCTGTTGCTTGTGAACGGCCTCGTCGAGCTGCTTCTGCGTGATGATGCCCTTATCGACCAGACACTGACCGAATAGCGCTTGCGTTTGCGTTTGCTGCGTCACTTTCGCTCACCTCGCTGTCGGCGTGTACACGCTCACCAGACCGCCGGGGTTTTCCCAGCGCGAAAATGAACGTCCCGCGCCGGGATTCCTAGGATTTCGCGGCTCGGCCGCGCCACCGGAACTTTTGGCAACATGAAGGGAATTAACGAAGAGGATGCCGCAAGACCAGGAAGGACAAATGTAACGCGGGAGGAACGTGAAACCGTGGGACGGCCAATATGGTCCGATTCAGGGCGATGGAGCGCGTGCGCGCCACCCCAACATCGGAACCCCACACTATGTGAAACAGTCCGGCCCATACATCTCCCTTGCACCGCTCCCTGGCGGCGCCACAACCTCGCCGCTTTCTGGGCGAACGCGCAATCCCGCGGCGCGATCTCCGGACCCGCTCCCCGAAAGCGTCCGGCTGCCCGCCCGCAAAGACGGGGGAAACGCCCCATGGGCGTCTCCCTTCCCAATAAAGCGGAGCAGGAGGCGGTGATCGCCTCCCGCGCTCTGCATTGTCCCCCAATTCCGCCCGGATGTCAAGCAGCGTTCGGCGCATGCCGGGGACTTCCGTGCAATTTTGTACACAAGTGGCGGCGCGGAGCCCCGCGGGACGCCCCCGCCCCTTGGACGGACCCCGGGCCAAGCGCCGGCCCTTCGCGCGTAACTTCGGACAGACCATCAACTTAGGACCCCGGAAACGGGGCTTTTCGAGGCCCGCATCATGACCATGCTCCCCTCCCCTCGCGCCATCCTTGCGACCCTTTGCCTTGCCGCCTTGGCGTGCCTCACCGCCGCGCCCCACGCGGCCACGGAGGAGTCCTCGAACCAGGCCGGCCGCTCGCCCCAACTGGAAGGCCTGCTCAAACAGGTCATGGAGCGCGGCATGGCCAACGCCTTGGGCGCGCCCGTCAGCATCCGCGAGGTGGAAGCCGGACGGAACGCGGAGCGCATGACGCTGCGCCAGCTCCGCATCGGCAACCCCAGCGGCTTTGACGGAGAACACGCCCTCACCGCGGAGTCCATAGTCATCGAGGGCGCCTTGCTCGGGCTCCTCGGCGACGGGCCCCGGCTCGACCTGGTCCACATCGATGGCCTGAAAGTCTTCGCCGAGACGCAATTAACCCGGGGGGTGAACCTCTTGAAGCTCCGCGACAACGTCCGCGAATTCTCTCGCCGTCCGGCGGGCCGTCTCCTCCAGCAACGGGAGACGAGGGTGTACATTGAGGAAGGGGTCATCAGCGGCGGCGAGGCTCATATCGCCACGGGCGTCCCCGGCAGCGAACCCCGCCGCCAAGAGCTGGAGCGCATCGAGATGTCCTTCACCGGGCCCGACGGCCAAGGCGTGGCCCCCGAGGAGGCCGTGGCCCAACTGGTCCGGCGCATCCTGAGGGACATCGAACTCGTGGAGCCCGATTCGCCTCTCGCGCCTCTCAATGAGTTGATGGATCTTCTATAGTCCGTAAGGCGAATCAGGCTTACGAAGCGCGGCGCCGCCTACAGCGCGCCCACAGGCCGGCCACGCCCAGAAGGGTCATGGTCGCCGGCTCGGGAATGACGGTGGTCACGCCGGTGAAGGAGGGCGATCTTCGTGATTCCGGCGTAACCCCCTTCCGCGTAAGAGCTTATGGATGATTGCGGGCGCGGTCCACAGGCCGAAATCGAATAATCTTCGCAATAATTTTTTCAAACCTGACCAACTTTGATGCGATTCGCGGAGCTTTTCAGAGGAAGGCCGGCGCCATGCTCAAAGGCGGGAGAATCGCGAGGCTTTGCGCCGAACCATGCCGTAAGGCCATAATGGGGCGCGCGCGGCCGTCAGGAAGAGCGGAAAGGCGTCGCGGGATGCGTGGCCACGCTGGGACGCGAAAAACACAAGGCAATCAGACACGCCGGGGGAGAAAGCCAACCTAATATGATCACTGAGCAGCAGATTCTAGACAGCATGCGCCACATCATCGACCCCGACTTGGGCCGTGACATCGTGTCGCTGGGTTTCATCAAGAACATCGCCATCGACGGCGGCCGCGTTTCGTTCACCGTGGAGCTGACCACGCCGGCCTGCCCCGTGAAGGAGGAGTTCCGCGCGCAATGCGAGGAGGCGGTGAGCGCGCTGCCTGGCGTGGAGTCGGTGGAAGTGGAGCTCAGCTCCATGCAGCCCCGGCAACGGCCCGGCTCGGGCGTCAACACGCTGACGGAAGTGGACACGGTCATCGCCGTGTCGTCGTGCAAGGGCGGCGTGGGCAAGTCCACCGTCGCGGCGCAACTCGCCCGGGCCATGCAACGGGAGGGGCTCGCCGTGGGGCTCCTGGACGCGGACGTGTACGGCCCGTCCGTGCCGACCCTCTTCAACTTGCACCAGCCGCAAGTCTATGTGAGCGAAAACCGGATCCAGCCCGTCGTCACCAACGGGCTCAAGGTGATTTCCCTCGGCTTTCTCTTGGGCGACGCCCCTGCCGTGTTGCGCGGGCCCATCGTGTCCAACTACATCCAGCAAATCCTCAAACAGACGGACTGGGGCAAGCTGGACTACCTCATCATCGACATGCCGCCGGGCACGGGCGACATCCAGCTCACCATCGTGCAGCAGGCGGCCTTGGACGGCGCGATCATCGTGACCACGCCTCAAGCCCTGAGCCTGGTGGACGTCGGCCGGGGCATCGTCATGTTCGAGAAGGTCAATGTCCCAGTCCTGGGCGTCGTCGAGAACATGAGCTACTTCGAGTGCGACAACTGCCAGAAGCAGCACCACATCTTCGGGTCGAGCGCGGACAGCCTGCAACAACGCTTCGGCCTCAAGACCCTCGCGCAACTGCCTATCGTGCCCGGCGTCTCGGATCTGACCCAACCCTTGGACCCCGTCCAGCGGGAAGCCTTCGGGGCCTTCTCCGAACAGGTGCACCGGGCCGTGGGCGCCCGCCGCGCGGACGCCGAGCCCCTGCCCCAGGCGTCCGCCCAGCCCGGCTGTGTCCACATCGCCTGGCCGGACGGCTCCGAAAGCAGCCTGCCGAACCGGGACGTGCGTCTCGCCTGCCGTTGCGCCTTATGCGTCGACGAACGAAGCGGCGCCCCCCTTCTGGACCCCGCGAAGGTCCCCGTAAACCTCCAGGCGGAGGCCGTCCAACCCTTGGGGAACTACGCCGTCGCGATCACCTGGAGCGACGGCCACAGCACGGGCATCTACTATTGGGACCACCTCAAGGCCCTAGCGGAACACG
>SLHB01000090.1 GCA_007136375.1 Candidatus Hydrogenedentota bacterium | reverse complement strand
TCCACATGGGTGACGACGGCGCCGCCTGTCTCCCCTCCCAGGGGCGTCGCGTAGAGGATGAACCAACGCTGTTCGTTTGGAGAATGGCATGGATACTCCAAGACAAACTGGGCGTTCTCGCCCGCGAGCACTGCGCGAATCCCCGCGGCGGCTTCGCGCGCCGATTCGTCTTGTTGGGCGGCTCCGCGTTCGCAGACCTCGAGATAGTCCGCGCCAACGCCCACGGCGGACTTGGGGGGAGCGCCGTTCTTGTCCGCAAACTTCAACCAAGCTTCGTTCACGGCGGTAATGACGCCCTTAGCGTCCAATACAGCGATATGAGCGGAAATCGCCCGGAGCACCCCCGCCAGTTGCTCTTCGGCGCGCTTGCGTTCGCTGATGTTCCGGAGGGAGGCCAGATGGGCCGGCTCGCCATCCCATTCACAGGGCACGACCCGCATCTCGGCCGTCTGCAGAACACCGCGTTCCGGCGTCAGCTCCACCTCGGCGGCCGACTCGGCGGCGATGGGATAACCGAACGGCTGGCCCTCCAGCGCGCTGGCGGGCCGCCCAAACATTTCTTCCGCGGCGGGATTCGCGAAGCGGATGTTCCCCTGGCGATCAATCACCATGATTCCGTCGGCGTTCCGCGTGATGATGTTCTTGAGCTGGGAATCGGCTGTCGCGTTTTCCGTGGAGGAGCGTTCGCCTAGAACCGCCCGTTCCCGAAGAACCGCCGCCCGGATGGCGCGCGCCAGTCCCGTTTCGCTGAGAGCAGGAATATAGAGCCAGTCCCGGACGCCTGACGCAAAAGCGTCGTTGGGCGCCTCGTCCACGTGCGACAGCACGAGGAGCGGCGCTAGGGGGTAAGAGGCGCGCAGCGGTTGGGCAAGCTCTGTCCAAACCGTCCCCGTGGGATCCCAAAGGAGGACCGCGTCGGGTTGGCCATCATCTATCCAGGCGAACGGTTGGAACGTTTCCTTGAAACGGACCGCGTCATTGTGTTCCCCCTCTTGCGAGTTTGGGGACACAAGGCGAAGCCGAAATCGTTCTGTCTCGCGTATTGTCGTCATGCGTTTTCAAAATCTATCCGATGTGGCGCGGGTTGTCGCAGGTGTTCGGCGGCGCGTTTCGCGGCGATCGTTATGGGGAGGGAAAGCCCATCACCTTTCCCGTTGCCGCGTTTCGTCCCGTTCCCGGCGGATGACGTCGACATCGCGGATCGCATCGGGACGGATATGGGAAAACTCTCCGCTTAGGATGTTCGTGACATGGTGGAAGGGCTCTCCGATATGGAAGCCGTCCCCACTGATGCGGAACTCCCGGATCTGCCGATCATGGTTGGAGCCGCGCATTTTCAATACAAGCAGGCCGCGGCGGAGTTCGCCGTAGACCTCGACGTAGCGCAGGCAGATAATCATGTCCGTGAGACTGCTGATCTGCATCTCGGTGACCGATGCGCCCCCCATGAGTTCCGGGCTGGCCGACGTGTAAACCCCGGCGACGCCCCTCTCTTTGAGAAAGGCGGTGAGCGCGATGATGAACTCGCTGAAGATTTCGGGCGAAACAGCGCGTTCGAGGGCGGACAGGCTGTCGACGGCCACGCGTTGGGGCCTTATTTCTTCGATGGCCTGCTGAATGTTGATGAGATGGTCCTCAAGCGTCGCGGTTTCGGGGTATGCGCTTTCTACCCGTAGCCGGCCGGTGGCGCTTAGTCCGCGCAGGTCGATGCCCAAGGAGGCCGCGTTCCGGAACAATTGCTCCTCGCTTTCCTCGAAGGACAGGAGGAGAGCGGTCTCGCCGTTCTGGGCGCCCTCGGCCAGGAAGTGGTTGCTCAGGAGCGTCTTGCCCGCGCCGGTGGCGCCGGAGACAAGCACGACGCCATCCCGGAAGAAACCGCCGCCACATAGGGCGTCCAGGGCTTCGATACCTGAGGATACGCGCGCCTCCGAGGAGGCTTGGCTAAGCCGAAGGGCGGACAGCGGAACCGCGACAAAGCCCTCTCCGGGGCGCAGTGTGAAGGGGAACTCTCCCTTCTGGTCATTCGCGCCGCGCATCTTCAGGATTTCCACTGTGCGGCGCCGGCTCGAACCGGCCCGGGTGTTGCGGAGAATGACCACGTTGTCCGCGGCGAACTCCTCGACGCCCCAGAAGGAGACGGCGCCGTAGTCCGTTTCACGTTCCGCCGTAAGGCATGTTGTCACGTTCAGATCGCGGAGAGACCGGGCAACGTTGAGGAATTCCCGGCGCACGTTTTCCGAGTTATGGAACTGCGTGAACAGGCCGCCAATGGCGTCGATCGACACGCGGGCGGCGTCCACCTTCTCGATCGCATGCCGAATTCGCGCCAACAGCGTCGCGAGATCGTATTCTTCTCCCGTGAAAACCTCGGCCCCCGGTTGGGGGGCGGCGTCCACGAACGCGAACATGCCCGCGCTTTCATACTCGGCGATATCCCAGCCGAATCCCCGCATATTCGCGCGGATGTCCTCGGGACGCTCCTCAAAGGTGACGAACACTCCCCCCTCGCCGCTTTGCCGAATCCCTTCCACGAGGAATTGGACCGCGAAGACCGTCTTCGCGCTTCCGGGAGTGCCGGACACCAACGTGGCGCGGCCCCGGGGCAATCCGCCCATGGCGATGTGATCAAAGCTGTGTATACCCGTGGCGAGCTTCGCTATCGAGCAATCTGTGTGTGACAGCGTCATTTAGCTGGCGCTCTCCCGATTCTAGTTGGATGCGCTTACTCCGCGTCCAGATCCAAGCCGGCCAATACGTCACGGCTGTTCGAAAGGTCGCCGATGATACGCCTGACAGGCGGTGGGGACAGCTTGATCAGGGTGGGCGTGGCGAGGACATGGTCTTCCTCCGCAAGACCTGGATGCTCCCTGACATCTATAACGTCAATTTCCGCCAGATCGTTGAGGGGTCCGTGACACAACGCGCGCATGCTCTCTATCGCGCGCGCGGCGCGGACGGATTGACCGTTGATGTAGAGTCTGAAACTGTAGGTCTTCATGAGTGCGCCCCAATGGCCGGTCAGCTCAACGCGTCCTTCCACGGAGACACGCCAACCTGGCGATGGCCAGCGGCGTCCCCAGGATCACTGTTGAGCGGCCTCGTATTCATCCGGGCTGGCGCCCGGCGGTTTTGGTTCGCTTTGTGCGGAAAATCCGCAGCTTGGTAGTTCATTCTATGCTATTCCACGGGGTTATACAAGCAAGGAAAAGCAGTAGAAGGATGTTTGCGTGATACAAATATGCGATAATGCACATGGATAGATAGATATCGCATCACGCGGGCGTTTCGCTGAGCATAAGGCCAACGGCCGGTTTAGGGTCAAGGAGCACGCGGCCGTTCTGCAAGCGTACAAGCACGTGTCCGTCGACCATGGTGACGGCGGCGATGCTTTGAAAACCAAACAAGGCGGAGACGGTCTCGACGATACGTAGCGAGCGGAGCATGCTGTTCATACGCGCGTCGGCGGCCGATGTCAGCGGCGCTTCTACCTGCCAGGGCGCGTCAAGGCCTTCAAGGGCCGGGATCGTCCACGGCGCGCCAAGGGGACCATTGAAGTCGTAGTGCATAGTTACCCTCCTTTGGCGAGGTGATAGCCTCGCCGATTTACGGGCATGCTAGTCCGACTATGGATACACACCTTCATTGTACCCGCTGCACATGACAAACGCTTGAAGGTTGTATGAAGATTTGATGACAATCGAACCCAATTGGAACGAATTGTTGGGAGGGTGGACTTGATCGGCCGGGTTTCAGCGATTGCGCAACTCGCCAGCGGGGAAAGCGATGAACTCGAGTGTGAATGCAAACAGCGCGCGTTTTCTTCTGGGCTTTACCTTGCTCTGCCTATTCTGGGCCTTGGGCGTCTTGATCGTGAATTGGACAGGCGCGCCGATACCGGCCAATGTGGTTGGCATGGGCTTGCTGGCGGCCGGGCTCTGGATGGGCTGGGTGCGGCTGGAGTGGGTGGCGGCGGCGGCCGATGGGCTGCTCCGGCATCTGGGATTGCTTTTCGTTCCGGCGGGCGCCGGCGTCATGCTCTACGGTGAGATTATTCGCGGAGAGCTCTGGCCGATCGCTGTCACTCTGATAGCCGGGACGGCGCTGACGTTGGCTGCGGCGGCGTGGGCGGCCCGGGCGTTCACGCGGCGCGGGGAGGGGGACCGCCCATGAATGGCGCGCCGCTTTTCGGCGTTCTTGTAACCTGCGGTGCGTGGCTCGCCGCCCTCGCGCTACGCGAGCGGGCGCGGACTCCATGGGCGAATCCCGTTCTTGTCTCGGTGGCCGCCATCATCCTGCTGTTATGGGCGGCGGACATACCGTACGACTATTACGCGGAGGGCGGCGCGATGATCACGTTCCTGCTCGGTCCCGCCGTGACCGCGATGGCCGTGCCCCTCTACCGGCGCCGCAACCTCCTCATCGTCCACGGGCGCGCCATCGCCGTGGGCGTCAGTTGCGGCGGGGTCACGGGGATCCTCACGGCCGTGTGGATCTCCGGAGGGTTGGGGGCGGGGGCGGAGACCGTTCTCTCCCTCGCGCCCAAGTCCGTCACCGCGCCCATCGCGATGGAGGTCGCCGCCGAAGTGGGAGGGCTGCCGCCGTTGGCCGCCGCGCTGGTGATCGTCACGGGCATGGCCGGGGCCGTGGGCGGGCCTCCGCTCCTGAACGCCATGGGGATTCGGGACCCGGTGGCGCGGGGGCTGGCCTTGGGCGTGGCGTCCCATGGCATCGGCACGGCCCGCGCGTACGAGGAAGGGGAGGAGGTTGGCGCCGTCTCAAGCGTGGCGATGGCTCTGAACGGCGCCTTCACCGCCGTGCTCTTGCCCCTCCTTGTCCCGTGGATCTGGCCCACATGAGGCGCGCGCGCCTGCATGGGTTCATTCCACCACCGTGGCCCCGTCTTCTTGCACGCTGTTCGCGGCGATCGCCTTGAGCATTCCGTTGAACACGTAGGCGTGGAGCGGGTACACGGAGTACCAATACAGAAACCCAATCAGGCCGTGGGGGTAGTAGTAGGCGGTCTGACGGAGGCGCGTCCCGCCGTTGTCCGCGGGCGCGAGCGCGAACTCCAGCCACGCCTTCCCACCGGTCTTCATCTCCGCCTTGAGCAAGAGGCGCTCGTTCTCCCGGATGTCCTCCACCCGGAAGAAGTCGAGGGCCTCTCCCGTGAACAGCTCCTCCGGGTCCCGGCGGCCGCGGCTAAGGCCCACGCCGCCGAGGCGCTTGTCGATAAAGCCCCGGAGGCGCCATAGGCTGTTGGCGAAGTACCAGCCGTTCTTGCCGCCGATGGTCTTGATGACCTGGAACACCCGTTCCGGCGGCGCCGGGATCGTCTCTTCCCGCCGGTCCTCCTTCAGATTCGTCGTTTCGCTGAGGAACTCGACGCTGGTCCCGCTCGCGCCCGTCCAATGCGTCTCGATATAGCCTTGGTCCTTGAGGGGCGCGAGCGCCTGCCGCACCACTTCGTAGTAGCTCTGGGGCTGGAAGGAAAACACCTCCAAGGCGTCGTGATTCTCGCAGACGGTGCGGCTCGACACGCTTTCGATGATGGAGCGGGCCAGGGAGACGGGGATAGGCGTGATGAGGTTGAGCCAGTACGAGGACAGCTTCGGCGTCAACACGGGCACGGGAATCATGACGCGCTTCAGCTTCAGTTCCCGCGCGACGGCGAGCATCATCTCCTTGTAGGTGATGATTTCGGGGCAGCCTACATCGAAGGAACGCCCCACGGTCTCGGGATTGTCCGCCGCTTCCATAAGATAGCGGAGCGTGTCGGCAATGCCAATGGTCTGGGTCTCTTCCTTTACCCAGCGTGGCGTGATCATGACGGGGAGTTTGTTCACCAGGTGGTGGATGACCTCGAAGGACGCGCTGCCCGCGCCGATGATGACGCCCGCGCACAGTTCGGTCAGCGGCACGCTTCCGCCGCCAAGGATCCGCCCCGTGGCGTGGCGGCTCACGAGATGCTTGGATTTGCCGGTGGCGTTCTTGCCCAAGGCGCCGAGGTAGATGATCCGCTTGACGCCCGCCTGTTCCGCCGCCTCGATGGTGTTTCGAGCCGCCTGCTCTTCCTTCTCGACGAGGCCGGAGCTGTCGCCCGTCATCAGATGGACCATGTAATAGACAAGGTCGATTCCTTCCATGGCGGCCACCAGGGATTCCTTGTCCATCACGTCGCCTTGGCGGATGTCCGCGCCGGGCCAATTCTTTCCTTCGACTTTCGCGGGACTGCGGACGAGGCAACGGACCTCGCGGCCTTGTTTGAGGAGACGCGGCACCAGCCGTCCGCCCACGTAACCCGTCGCGCCGAGAACGAGGATGTTGTTCATTCTTTCCATGCCGGAGAGTATAGCACGCTGTGGCGCAGGCCCGTGTAAAGGCCCTTCCTGGAGTGGTAGAATTGGGGCGGCGGCCCGTGGCCGCCCCAGATTCTACTCCATCCCGCGCAAGAAGGCGTCCCATGCGAACCGAATTCGCCAAACTGTTAAAAACACTTCGGAAGAACCACGCCGATTTCGACGAAACGCTCCTGCGCAAGGCCTACCGGGTCGCGAACGCCGCCCACAAGGGCCAAACACGCCTGTCGGGCGAGCCTTACATCAATCATTGCATCGCCGTGGCGCGCATTCTGGCACAGCTCGACCTCGATGAGATCACCATTGCGGCTGGCCTCCTTCACGACGTGATTGAAGACACCGACATGTCTCAGAAGGAGCTTCAGAACGAGTTCGGAGAGGAGATCGCGAGCCTGGTGGACGGCGTTACGAAGATCAGCGCCATCCATATGCCGACAGAGGTGCTTACGCAGGAGGAGCGCCAGGCGCGGAACCTCCGTAAGATGCTCGTCGCGACGGCCAAGGACGTTCGGGTCATCCTAATCAAGCTCGCGGACCGTCTCCACAACATGCGGACCCTTGGCTTTTTGCCGCCGGACAAGATCAAGTCCATTTCCCGCGAGACCTTGGACATCTACGTCTCCCTCGCGAACCGGCTGGGTATCGCCCGCTGGAAGTGGGAGTTGGAAGATCACGCCTTCCATCATCTCCATCCCGGCGAATACAAGAAGATGGCCCAGCTTGTGGCGATGAAGCGCCGGGAGCGGGAAGCGTGGCTGAGCGAGACCATCCACTTTCTCGACCGGCGCCTGGCCGAGGCGGAGGTTGAGGCGCGGGTCATCGGGCGCCCGAAACACCTTTACAGCATCTATCAGAAGATGGCGCACCAGGGCAAAGACTTCGACGAGGTCATGGACGTCCTCGCGGTCCGGATCGTCACACAGACCGTGGCGGCCTGCTACAACGCGTTGGGGGTGGTCCACCATGTCTGGCCGCCCGTGCCGGGCCGGTTCAAGGACTACATCGCCATGCCCAAGATCAACATGTACCAGTCCATCCATACGACGGTCATGCAGGCGAACGGGCAGCCCTTGGAGATCCAGATCCGCACGGAGGACATGGACCGCACCGCGCGGGAAGGCATCGCCGCCCACTGGAGCTATAAAGAGGGGCAGGAGAAGGACGACAAGAAACTGGACAGCCAGCTCCGATGGCTTCGTCAGATGTATGAATGGGTCCAGGACGCCCACGCGCCCGGCGAGGTCTTGGAGACAGTCCGGCGCGAAGTGGGCATGTCCGATGTGTACGTCTTCACGCCGAAGGGGGAGGTCAAGGAGCTCAGCGCGGGCGCGACGCCCCTGGATTTCGCTTACGCCGTTCACTCCGACGTGGGCCACCGTTGCATCGGCGCCCGGGTCAATGGCCGGATGGTGCCGCTGCGGTATCACTTGCAGACGGGCGACGTAGTGGAGATCCTCACGTCGCGGAGCCAGACGCCGCACCGGGATTGGCTGGACATCGTGGTTTCGGGCCGGGCCCGCACGCGCATCCGTCAGCGGCTCCGCGAGTTGGGCGAACTGGAGCCGCTGGAGTCCACGGACAAGAAGGACGAGCCTCCCGCGCCGAAGCCCCGGCAACCGAGCCGCGTGGGCGTGCGCCAAGTCGACGAGGCGACCCGGCACAAGCTCTTGCGCGTCGACGGCATGAAACACGTGAACGCCCAGTTCGCCAAGTGCTGCGAGCCGATGCCCGGTCACGCCATCATCGGCTACGCCACGAAGGACCCGGGCATCACGATTCACCGGGCGGACTGCAAGAATTTCGTGAACACACAGCGCGATCCCGGCCGCATCATCGAAGCGAGCTGGGAGGGGGACGATTCTTCGTCCATCGGCGTGCGCGTCACCCTGGGCCAACGGCCCAACGTGCTCGCCGACATCACCAACGCGATGCGGCCGATGAACCTCAGCATCACCCACGCCCAGTACAGCCCCGGGGACAATGGCGTGAACTTCTTCGATTTCATCTTCGAGGCGCCCGACACCAACAGCCTGGACCGCGTGGCGCGCACGCTCAGGATGGTGCCCGGCGTCAAGGATGTGAAGACCCTGCCCGTGGAGCACTTGGCCAAGCGGAAGTAGCGCGCCGGTGGACGCGGCCCCGGCGCCGCGCGCCGCGCCTTCAGCGGGAGCGCCTCATGGAAGACCGCTTCAAACTCGTATCCCAGTTCGAACCCGAGGGCGACCAGCCCCACGCCATTGACGAACTTGTCCGGGGCTTGGAGGAAGGCCTGCAACACCAGGTGCTCCTCGGCGTCACGGGCTCGGGCAAGACCTTCACCATCGCCAATGTGGTCGAGCGGGTAAACCGGCCGACCCTGGTCCTCGCGCCCAACAAGATCCTAGCGGCGCAGCTTTTCAGCGAATTCCGGGGGCTTTTCCCCGAAAACGCGGTGGAGTATTTCGTAAGCTATTACGACTACTACCAACCCGAAGCCTATGTGCCGCAAACGGACACGTATATCGAAAAAGAATCCTCCATCAATGAGGAGATCGACAAACTCCGCCACGCCGCCACCCGCGCCCTCTTGACCCGCCGGGACGTCCTCATCGTCGCCAGCGTGTCCTGCATCTACGGCATCGGATCGCCGGACGTCTACCAGGAGCTCCGGGTTGAACTGGTCCCCGGCGAGACGTTCCCCCGGGACGACGTCATCGCCGGCCTCATCGCCATGCAATACGCGCGCAATGACATGGACTTCCATCGGGGCACGTTCCGCGTTCGCGGCGACACCGTCGACATCTTTCCCGCCTATGAAGGCGATCTCGCCATCCGCGTGGAATTTTTCGGCGACGAGATCGAGGCCGTCCACGAGATCGATCCCCTCCGGGGGCAGGTGAACCGGCGGCTGCGCCGCGTGGCCAT
>SLHB01000124.1 GCA_007136375.1 Candidatus Hydrogenedentota bacterium | reverse complement strand
GACCGAGGCGGACGGACTGACCTTCGGCGAATTGGACGTCGACGAGGAGACCTTCAGCCTTAGGGTGACCCACACCGTCGCCAACTTCACGGTTTCGCACATCCATGAGGAAGTTCCGGGGACGGCGGGCCCCATCGTGTTCGATCTGGGGGACACCACCAGCCCCATCGAACGGACATGGACCGACATGACCGCCGAGGAGGTCCGGAAGCTGCGGGCCGGGGTCTACTACGTCAACGTGCATTCCCAAGAGCACCCGCCTGGCGAGGTCCGCGGCCAGTTGTTGCCGGAGACGGCGATCCTGCTGTTCGAGAATTCCGGGCCGGAGCAAGGGGTTACGGCGCCCGGGACCAGCGACTTCTACTTTGCGGGGACCACGTGGTCGGGCGGCGTCGTGGGGAGTCTGGGCGTCCCGAATATGTACGCGTCCGGGAGCTATCATTACCAGATGCCGGATGGCGCGGAGGCGGACTTCTTTCACCCGGTGGAAGCCGTTTCGTTCTTCTTCGTCCATGGCTCGACCATGCCGGTTGGCGAGGCCCGGGCGTACACGGAGGACGGCGAGCTGGTGGAGACAGCATCAAGCCACGAGGCCACGACCTTCAACGACGCAGACAACTTCGTCCATTGGGAGTTCAGCGAGCCCGTTAGCCGCGTCGAATTCACCGGCGCGAGCCTGGACGACTTCTCCTATGTCTTTGCGGCGCCGGAAGAAAACGGCGAGGAGCCGCCGGTGACCCGGGCCGACATCAACGGCGATGGCCATGTGAACGCCGTCGACATTCAATTGGTCGTCAACGCCGCCCTCGGACTTCCCATCGACTTCGACGCGGACGTGAACGAAGATGGCCAGGTATCCGCCGTCGACGTCCAACTCGTGGTCAACGCCGCCCTTGGCTTGCCCATTCCGTTTTAGGCGGCGAGCCCAACACCTATCGTCGCGTTACTCGGGTCCCCTTCTACCGGGGGACCTTTCTTATGTGGTCCGCGCGAACGCCGCTCTCCATGTTTGTCCCCGTGCGGCATGTTGGCGCCGGGCGGATTCAGCGTGTGCTTCGTTGATGGGCTCAACAAAGAGAGGGGCCGCCTGGGAGGCGTTGCGCAACGTCCTGGCGGCACGGTGACGGGAGGATCCACAGGCGGACGGGCCCGGGCGAGAGACGGGGCCGTCCTCACCGTCGCGGAACGTGTATTACACAGGCTGCGCAGAGAAGAGAGGCCTTTCCGAAGCGCCTTGGCCGCCTTCTCAACGAAAAGCATTGCAAAAGGACCCGCCGGAGGGGTAGATTTCTGTATGGATTTTGTTAGCGCCGCGGGCCTTCACTGGGCGCCCGCGCAAACCAGGGCGAAGCGGCAAGCGCGGCGCCGCTCCGCCAAACACAACGTCACATCACGAGACGGAAAGGTCTCGGCCCCGATGCCAAAGGGACCGCGGGTGGAAATCGAGTACTGCGTTCAATGCCGCTGGCTGCTTCGGGCGGCCTGGCTCGCCCAAGAACTGCTGAGCACCTTCCAGAGCGATCTCGGCGAAGTCGCCCTTGCGCCGGGCTCGGGCGGCGTATTCGAGATCCGCGTGGACGGCGTAACCGTTTGGTCCCGCGCGACCCATCAGGGATTCCCCGAGGCGAAGGAACTGAAGCAACGCGTGCGCGACATTGTCGCGCCAGAGAAAGACCTGGGCCATGTTGACCGGTAAAGGGACACACCTCATCCAGCCGCCAAAACGTGGATGCTTCAGGCGGGGCTATCCACGGCGAAGGGGGGCCCGCGCCGGAAGCCAGTCCGGGGCCGGAGAACGCGCCTCCGGCCCAGGCTAACACACCGCCATAAGGATAGATGCGCCTATGCTTCACTATCACGAGATCCGCAAGAGCGCCATGTCGGATACGCTGACCCACAGCATCCGCGTCCGGACGGAAAGCTACTACGTCCCGGAGCAATCGGATCCGCGAAACGGACACTACCACTTCGCGTACAACATCCGCATCACCAACGAAGGTCTGGAGCCGGCGCGGTTGCTCACGCGCCACTGGATCATCACCAACGGCGTGGGACGGGTCCAGGAAGTGCGGGGATCGGGCGTGATAGGAAAGCAACCCCGCCTCGACCCAGGAGAGAGTTTCGAGTACACGAGCGCATGCCCCTTGACCACGCCCTATGGTCAGATGCGCGGCGTCTACCACATGGTCAGCGGCAGCGGGGATTCTTTCGACGTGGCCATCGGCGCGTTTCAGTTGTTTACGCCCGCCATACTCAACTGAACACGGGAAGCGGCGCCGGCCACAACGCTCAGGCGGCTGATTCGAGGGCCGGCGCCGCGGCCCGCTCCAACGCCCACTGCACCACGTTCACGTCCAAGAGCAATTGCAGGCCCGCCAAGATCGTGAGCACCAGGATGACCCGGTTGAACGCCGACTCCTCAACCCGGTGATGCATCCAGTGTCCCATGTACGAACCCACCGGAATCAGCCAGACCAAGCACAACCCGAAGAGTAACGTGTCCCGCTGTATGAGCCCCACCTGAATATAGAACGGCAGCTTGGTCAGGTTAATGAGGGTAAACGTCCACGCCACGGTTCCCACGAAGAGACTCTTGCCCAGGTTCTGCGCGAAGAGGTACAGACCGACGATGGGCCCGGCGGCGTGGGCGATAGTGGAGCAGAAGCCCGCCGCCACGCCCGCCGCCACGCCCACGCCTTTCCCGGGCTTGTGTTGCAGCGCCCAAGCCATGGCGCTTTCCTTGACGGCGATGTACACCGCGAAGAGGATGGCGATCACGCCTACGAACTGCTTGATGAGCCGCTCGAACCCTTGCACCCCCTCTTGGCCAATCATCCACCACACCGCCGCGCCCAGCACGATGCCGATGATGGACGGCAAGTAGATCGCCATGATCGGCGCCCAGACCTTGTTGCGCCGGTGATGGTAGATGGCGTTCATGTCGCACAAGATCAACAACGGCAATAAGGCGGCGGCGACAAGGTCCACTGGCATGACGAGCATCATCAGGGGCAAGGACAGGATGCCCGCGCCGCCCGCGAACCCGGACTTGCTGATGCCCTGGATAATGATGGCCGCGCCCGTGAACAGCCAAAAGACCGTCCACGGTACGCCAGGGAGAATGAAGGCGTCGAACATGAGGAGGGGCGTTTCCAATCAGGCGGACACAACGAGGCGTCCCGCCCGCGGAGAATCGGATACAGAGGGCGCGCGGTTCGTCCACGGCGCCGGAAGAGACACGAATATACATGCGCCAGCCGGCGCGCCAGGAAGCACGCCGGCCGGCGCTTACACGCCTAACCTAATGCTGCGTCAGTCATCCTCGGGATCGGGTATATGACACTTATCACCGATAAATACCAGCAATGGCGACTGGCCCCCAAACGAACCGAGCAAGTCTTCCAAGAAAAACGCCACCGTGCACGTGATGTCCTGCCACACGGCCGCCCGGGCGGGCGCCGCGCCTTTCGTGATCGATGTCAAATGACGCACTGGTATGCTCCTTCCGCCGTGGAAATCACGGCCCGCGTTAACAGTGACCGCTCGAACCCTAATACGCCTTCCGGGAGATCCAACGTAAGCCGCCGGAGAATCCCGCCAAGAATGTAAAGAGTTTACCGGTCCCCATCCGCCCTGTCAACACCCCCAACAGCCTCCGAAGTATCCCGTTTTCTTCGACGCGGGATAGTCAAGAGGGCTAAAATACTCCCCATATGTTCGGGTCATCTATGCATCTGCTTTAGCGCACGGGAACAGGCCCGCGTGGAAACGGCGCTAGCCCCGAGCCTGGAGGCTCCGCCAAGATAGGGAGGTCTCGATGGCGTATACAATATCCCGGCGATACATTTACCTGATTCTGGCGGCTGCGATCCTCGTCGCCGTGGGGATTGCGGCGGACCTTTTCGCGCCCCGCGACTGGTCAGGTCAGGCCCGGTCCGCCAGGATCCTGGCCATGAAAGCCAGTCAGGATACCGAGGCCGTCTCTGGGTTCCGGAGGGCGGTGACACGGATCTACTGGGCATACAACATTCCCATGGGCGTCATCCAGAACGAAGCGCAAGCAGGGTCGCTTGGTTCGCCGTTCGAGATCGCTGAAGGGGAACGCCTGGGGGATGTCCTCGACCGATTGGTCCAAAAAAGCCGCGAGCCCCGGGAGTGGCGCGTCCACAATGGCGTCGTATACTTTCTGCCAGCGACGGGGGCTCCCATCAACCTGCACCGCCGGGTAACGCTCCGGCTCCGCAATGTGACAACCCGGGACGCAATCCTAACCCTTGTCGAAACGCTGAACCGCAATCCCGTCTCGGGGCGGTTCACGACCATCTACCTCCCCACGGCGTGGGAACGGGTCTACCTCCCCGCAACACCGTTCGACGAAGACACAGCCATCAGCATCAACGCCAGGGACCAGCCTGCCCACGAGGTCCTGGCGGCGATCAACGCCCAAGCGCCGGTTCCTTTCGAATATCTGTACTTCCCTGGAAGGGATTATTGGACACCGCAGGCCCGTTTCAAGACAGAGAGCCTCCGCCTAATGTTTCCTCGTTTCGAACGGTGGCGCTCGTCTCACGAAGGCTGGGCCCAGCGGCACGCGACCTTTGAAGAGGTTAAGCAGTACCATGACTATACCTGGGGCGTATACCGGGAACGACTGGGACAGGACCTGCCATTCCGGCCCAGGGAACCTGAGGGCGACTGATCCAGTCTTTTTGTCCAAAGCCGTTTGCGGCGTGGTTCCGGATGTTGACATGCCTCTGGGATTCTGGTATCGTTCCGGGCACGCTTCGAGCGGGAGTAACTCAGTGGTAGAGTGCAACCTTGCCAAGGTTGACGTCGCGGGTTCGAATCCCGTCTCCCGCTCCATTTTTCTTTTTTTCGGGGGCCGCTAGCTCAGCTGGTAGAGCAGGTGACTCTTAATCACAAGGTCAGAGGTTCGATCCCTCTGCGGCCCACCACCCCGTAAGTCTAGCCGAATCAAGCACTTACGCTTGATTGCCCGCCCCACGGCGGCGCGGCCTGCAACCCTCCCGAAGTTCGACCAAGCGGCGCGGACAATAGAGGGTGGGGTTTCCGAGTCCCTTCAAAGACCCTTCCTCATTCTCGCGCTTCCGGCGAATACCGTTCCTCGAACGGCCCCCCGGGTGTGGCCCGTCTTGTGCCCTTTCTCTTCGCTTTATGGATTCCCAGGCGACCGCGCCGCCGTGCTACAATCTGGCTTCCCGCCCCGAACTGGACGCACCGCGCTAGCCGTATGTGTGGGAGAGCGGGTACTCGTATTCATTGACCTGGGTAGGCAGCGCCCGATGGCGGGCGAGTGTTCACGAACTGTGGGGTAATCATGCGCGGAGCCATCGGGAAATGACGGGTCACGACGCTCTATTCAAGCCTTACCTTAAACACTTGGCGGAGATCGCGCAACGAGGCGACGCGCGGGAAGAGACGTATTATGGAGCGCTGCAACGGCTCTTGGAGAACGCCGCAGCCAAGCTTGGCCGGAAGGATGCGCGGGTCACGACGTTGCCCACCCCAACGGAAGGCGGAAACCCTGACTTTCGTGTCTGGAATGGCGTTGACGCCATTACCGGATACATAGAGGCAAAACGTCCGGAAGCGGACAACCTCGACGAAGTGGAGCGTTCTCCGCAGGTGCGGCGCTACCGGGAGACGTTTCCCAATTTCATACTGACCAACTTTCTGGAATTCCGCCTTTACCGGAACGGCGCGCTTCTGGACTCGGCCCGTTTAGCGCGGCCTTTTGTGCTCAATGCGCTGCGGACAGCGCCGCCATTGGAGGAAGGCGACGCGCTGTGGCGGCTGTTGGAGCGTTTTCTGGACTACTCGACGCCCCGCGTTCAGACGGCGGAAGCTTTGGCGGTGGAATTGGCCAAGCGCACCCGTTTCCTCCATGACGTGGTCTTCGAGCGTCTTACCCGGGAACTGGACGGCGACCGGGGCGCCATCGGCGGGTTCTACGCGGCGTTTCAGCAGTTTCTTATCGGCAATCTGGCTCCGGCCGAATTTGCCGATCTCTACGCGCAAACGATCACGTACGGCCTATTCGCGGCGCGCACGCGGGCGGAAAACGGGTTCACACGTCAAAGCGCGTTCCACAATATTCCAGCCACGGTCGGGATGCTCCGGGAAGTATTTCAGTTCATCTCCCTTGGCGATCTTCCCCAGGATATTGCGTGGACGGTGGACGACATCGTGGAGGTGTTAGCAAAGGCTGACGCCACCGGAATCCTCGATGCTTACTACAAGAACGGCAAGGGCAGCGATCCGATTGTTCACTTTTATGAGACCTTCCTCGCCGCGTACAACCCCGAGGAGCGCGAGCGGCGGGGGGTGTACTATACTCCGGAGCCCGTCGTTTCCTATATTGTGCGTTCCCTTCATTCGCTCCTGAAGACCGAGTTTGGTCTAACGGATGGACTGGCTTCCGAAGGCGTCACTCTATTGGATCCCGCCGCCGGCACGATGACTTTTTCCGCCCGGGCCGCGCAAGAAGCGGTGCGGGAATTCGAGCGCAAGTATGGCTCCGGTGGACGGAAAGACTTTATTCGCAGCCATATTCTGGAGAATTTCAACGCCTTTGAGCTCATGATGGCGCCATATGCCGTGGGCCACCTTAAGATGGCGTTCTTCTTGGAGGAGCTTGGACATCGTCCCAGCGCTGGGGAGCGGGTGAAGTTCTATCTGACGAATGCGCTCGACATGGCGGAACTGGATGACAGCGCGTTGCCGGGATTGTCCTCACTAGCGGAGGAGTCCCGGCTCGCGGGTCAGGTCAAGAAAGAGACGCCTATCCTGGTAATTCTGGGCAATCCGCCTTATTCGGGACACTCCGCAAACAAAGGAGAATGGATTCAAAGAGAGATCGACGTCTACAAACAAGTAGATGGCAAGCCGCTCGGGGAGAAGAACCCCAAATGGTTGCAGGACGACTACGTCAAGTTCCTGCGTTTTGCACAGTGGAAGATCGCGGCCGCCGGGAAAGGGGTCGTGGGCATGATTACCAATCATTCATACCTGGATAACCCCACGTTCCGGGGAATGCGCCGAAGCCTCATGGAGACTTTTGACGCTATCCACGTCCTGGATCTACATGGAAATTCCCTCAAGCGGGAAACCAGCCCCGGCGGCGGGAAGGATGAAAACGTCTTTGACATTCGCCAGGGCGTCGCCATTGTCTTGCTCGTGAAGCGGGAAAAGGCCCGGAAGGGCTCCGCGGCGGCCGTCCGCCACGCCGAATGCTGGGGCTCTCGCGAGGCTAAATACGAGTGGCTGGCAAGCCATGATTTCGAGTCCACGGATTGGAACGAGGCGACTCCGGCCGCGCCCTTCTATCTGTATGCCCCTTGGGACGACGCGGCGCGGGATTTCTATGAGAGTTTTACGCCAATTCCCGAGATATTTCCCGTCAACAGCGTAGGGATTGTCACGGCCCGGGACAAACTGACTATCCACTGGACACCGGACGATGTCTGGCGAACGATCACCACGTTCTCGCGGATGGCGCCCGAACTCGCCCGGGAAGGTTTTCGGCTTGGCCCAGACGCACGCGATTGGAAGGTGGCCCTGGCCCAGCAGGACCTCGTGGAATCCGGGCCAGCAAAGGACAAGATTGTGTCGATATTATATCGGCCTTTTGATATCCGAAACACCTACTATACGGGGCGCTCGCGCGGGTTCCACTGTATGCCAAGATTCGATGTCATGAAGCATATGCTCTTAGGTGAAAACACAGCTCTTATTGTGCCTAAACGTGTAGAACACAGGGGAGGGTGGCAGCACGCCTGGGTTTGCGGTGAGATATCCGGTCACGTTGCCGTGTCGTTAAAGACTATAGACTACTTCTTCCCGCTGCACTTGTACGAAGAAGACGATCTCTTCAATGGTGGGAGTCAACGCGGACGCCAAGCTAATCTGAGCAACGATGTCGTCAGCGCCTTGGAGCGCGCCTACGGTGAAGAACCTGATCCGAAGTCGGTCTTTCACTACGTTTATGCCATACTATACGCTCACAGTTATCGTGAAAAATACGTCGACTACCTTCGGATGGACTTCCCTCGGATTCCTTTCACGCGCGATGATGAACTGTTTCGCCGTTTGGCTGAGCTTGGCGCGCGGCTTTCCGCGCTGCACCGCCTCGATTCGCCGGAGCTGGATCCGCCCGCGGCCCGGTTCGAAGGAGCGGGCGACGGCCGGGTCGGAAAGAACAAGGGCGAGGGTTTCGTCTACGATCCCGGTGGAGAGACGCTTCATATCAATCGAAGCCAGTATTTCGCTCCGATATCGCCCGAAGTATGGGAGTACAGGGTAGGCGGCTACCAAGTCTGCGCCAAGTGGTTGAAGGATAGGCGGGGCCGCGTGCTTTCGGTGAATGAAGTGCGGGCGTATTGCCGCATGATCACGGCGCTTCGCAGGACCATCGCCATTCAAGAGGAGATCGACGCCCTCTACTCCTCCGTCGAAGCGAGCCTGTTGACCCTCTCCGGAGTATAGGCATGGAAGTGGCCGGTTCCGGATGCAGCCGGCCGATCTATCGCGCCATGGCGGGGCTGGTCTTGATAAAGAGATCTGACACTCCGGAGAAATATTCGGGAGTCCCGCACCGTTTTCTATTGTGTTAAGGAGCGGCGGCCAGGGTTCGGCTGCATGCCGCGGCGTGGACCGTGCCGTCACAGCCATGTGAGATGGGCGATGACGAAGCCATTTCTGTCTGCCGCGATTTGGACGCTGGCGGCGGCTGGATTGCTTGTGGCGGCCGCTGGGTGCGGGCCGATGACACAACAGACCGAGGCGGGCGCGAGGATGGGCGAGGAACAGAACGCGGGCAACATACCAACGGTGCGAGTGCGCCTCTTCAACGAGAATGGGGAGCTGGCCGAACCGGCGCCCACACCCAGGGCGGTGAAATCCGAGGAGCAATGGCGCCAACAGCTCACTGCCGAACAGTTCCGCATTCTTCGCGAGGCTGGGACGGAACGCGCCGGCACGGGCGCGCTTCTTCGGAACAACCGGGATGGCGTCTACGCCTGCGCGGGGTGCATGCTTCCGCTTTTCGACTCGAGGGCGAAGTACGATTCCGGCACGGGGTGGCCCAGCTACTTTCAGCCCATCGCCCGGGAGAACGTCGCCGAACGGCCGGACAACAGCTTGTTCATGCGACGGACGGAGGTCATTTGCGCCCGGTGCGAAGGGCACCTGGGCCATGTCTTCAATGATGGGCCCCGGCCGACGGGCCTGCGTTATTGCATGAACTCGGGCGCGTTGACTTTCG
>SLHB01000044.1 GCA_007136375.1 Candidatus Hydrogenedentota bacterium | reverse complement strand
GGCCAATATCACCGGAGATCCGGCGGAGATGGCGCGGGCCGCGAGCTATTACGCGCGGGCGGAGGAACTGGGGCCGCTGGAATGGCAGCCGCTGGCCCGCTACGGTTTCGCCCTTATCGGCCTGGGGAGCTGGGAGAGGGCCTACGAAACGCTTGTCCGGGCCGTGGAAGCGGGAGCGCCGGAAAGCGTGGCGGCTCAAGCGCAGCAACTGGGCGGCGCCGTGGGGAACCTGCGGGGCATGCGCGCCGAGGCGGCGGAGGCGCTTCGCGCCGATCCGGATGGGCGGGAGGCCTTGGAGCAGTTGGCGGAATACCGCCTCATGCAGCAGGACTATCTTCAGGCGTCCTACGCCTTGGACCGGCTGTTGGCGCTGGCCCCGGAGGACTCGGTGGCGTGGGCGCGCATGGGGCTCGCCATGGCGCAGATGGGGCATGCGGAGGCGTTTACGGAGCAATGGGACGCGCCTGAGATGCCGCAAGGAGTGGAGAACCCTTGGCGCTACGCGGCGGGATACGCCGGCGAACGGGGCGCCTGGGGGGCCGCGCTCGCCATGCTTGAGACGGATGCGGCGGCGTTGTCCGGCGTTGGGCGGGCCGAGCTGGAAGCGGCTTCCATGGCGGCCCAACAGGGCCAATTCGGCGTGGCCCAGCAGTTATTGATGGCGATCATCGAGGAAGAGCCCGGAAATCCGGACCCCTGGCTGGTCATGGCGGACGCCGCGACGCTGGCCGGGGAGGCCGCGGCGGCCCAGCATTTCCTCATGGAAGCGGAAGCGCGGGGCGCGGCCGGAGACGCCTTGAACGAACGCCGCGCCGCCATTGCCGCGCCGCCGCCGGACGCGCCCGTGGAGCCCGCGCCGACGCCCGAAACCCCGATGGACATGCTTCCTGATCCGGACGAACCGGCCGACGACTTCGACGTGATTCTCCGCTAACTGTGCCCAGGTTGGTCCGGCTTCCGAATACTTGTCGGGGGAGTGACCTCGCGTCCGTGGGCTTTATCCTTGGAGAGAGCCGCCCGGGCAATGTACGCGATATACGCGGCGAGGACGCCGGTGACGGCCAGGCCGGCCCAGAATAGGAACCGATTCGCGGCGGGAGCCGGCGCGCCCGCCGCCGCCGCCGTCAATGTTTGCAGCGCCGTGCCTATGTACGTGTAGGCCAGCGTGCCGGGGAGCGTGCCGAGCCAGGTCGCGGCGACGTAGACAGCAGGCCGGACCGACGTGAACCCCAGGGTGTAATTGAGCAGGTTGAAGGGGACGGCGGGGGAGAGGCGCAGGAGCAACACCAGGGGGAATCCCCGTTCGCGCACGGCCGCGTCAAGGCGCCGAAGGTAATCCGTTTGCGGCGCGTCTTGGGGCTCGATACGGCGGCGGAGCGCTTTTCGCGCGAGCCAGAAGGCTGCCGACGCCCCCGTGAGGCTGGCCAAGCTGGCCACCGCGGCGCCGGACGCCACGGCAAGCACGGGGTTTTCGGGAAACACGGCCGCCGCCAGAAACCCCGTGCTCGCGGTCAGGATCCACGCCGGTGTGAGCAGAATGGCCGCGATGACGTAGATAAGCCCCATTATGATCAAGCCCGGCGCGCCAAGCTCCTCCAAGCGCCGAAGCAGCGTGTCAAGCATGGGAAGCAGGGGCGCGTGACGCCAGGCGTAAACCAAAACGGCGGCCCCTGCGGCGAAAGCGAGAAGAAAGCCCAGGCGGGACCGGCGGACGTTCGTCAAGGCGCGCGGACGGATACTTAACATTGTCCTCTCATTGCGCCGTGGTTGATCCTATCGTACGGTGGATTGCCGCGCTCAGCCGGTTTTGCGCCCATATGGTACCATGGAAATTGGAGGCCGGTCACGACCGGCTCAGATGGAACCTTACGACGGAGAATGTGCACTCTCACGAGGCTTGCAAGAAATGAGTAAGTGGCTGCATGGGTTGTTCACGGCCGCGCTGGTGGCGCTTATGCTCGCTTCAACCGGCTGCAACACGATACGTGGTTTCGGACAGGATGTCCAAACGGGCGGCCGGGCGATAGAAAACGTGGGCCGACAGTGAAAACGTGGGCCGGCAGTGAAAACGTGGGAATGGCGTTGGCGCGGCGGCGCTTTTTTGCGCCGGGAGCGTGGACTGCTATACAATCGGCCCTCGTTCCGCCGGGGCCGCACCCACAAGAAGACGCGACAGGCGCATGGGCCGGGTTTCGTGCGTCCGTGGCATGGGTTGGCGCAACTCCTATTGAATCGGCGCGGGAGCCCAAAGCGGCGCGGACAGCGTGGATCCATTGTTTTTGCCGGGGCGACAGTCCCCGTTTGCGGCCTTTGGCGCTATTATGGAAAGGATTGAGCGGCGATGCCGGTGAAGTTTCATTGTCCACGATGTGGACGGCGGTATGTGGAATGGGGCGCGGAAAAGCTGGGCTTCAAATGTCCCGATTGCGAGAACGAAGATCTCGTCCGGGTAGGGTCCGCCGATGATCGGCCAGCCAAGAAACCCGCCCTGAAGCGCGCGCCAAAGAAAAAGGAGGCGGAGGCGAGGTCGCCCGTCGATGGCGACGAAGCATTGGTGCCGGATGTGGCCGGAATCACTGAGGATACGGACACAAGCGACGATGAAGACGCGGTGGAAGACACGGAAGAGACGGAAACGACGTACACCCGCTCCGCTAGCGACTTGCTTCTAGACACGAGCGACGACAGCGACGAGGTGGACATTGACGTGTCGGAAGGCTTGCCCTTTGGCGAAGTGAGTCCAGGACTCGGGGAGGAAAGTCTGGGGGAGGATGACGTGGAGGGGGACTGGAAAGACTAGCCCCGGGCCGTGTCCGGCTCCGGCTCCGTTGAGTCTTCGGAGGAGTTCTCGTCTCCGGTTGTGTCTCGGTCCGTGCTCAAGCTGTCATCCGCGCCGATGAGGACGTAATCGAACTGATATACAACGGTCAAATCTGGAAAGTCCTGGCGCAATTTTCCTCGCAAGACCTCCAAGAGCGTGTGATCCGGCGTCAATTCCACGGTCCAGAGACGTTCGGTCCGCGACAAGTCATACACCGACGAATGGACCCGAATGACGCCATCGAGTTCATCGTTGATGGCGTTGAGGACCGTGACCAGGTCCGCGCGCTCATATTCAATGGTTTCCTGGGTGACGGGGGAATTTAGCTGTGCGTTCAATGCGCGGCTAAGCCGGGTGCCCGGCAGCACGCTGGGGCCCGGAGTCTCCGCTGCGTCGCCGAGGAGCCGCTGATACGGGCGTGACTCCTCGTCGAATTCCACATCGCTGACCTGGCCCCTTGGAATGCGGATTGTGGTGCCGGGAAACACCTCCACCACAAAGTCGCTGGGCGAGGCGCGGACGACGCGGAACCCTGTCAGCAGACGTCCCGATTTCAAGTGAATCACATCGCCCCGGGCATCCCTCTCCCGGTTGGACGCTGCATTCGCGGATGGCTCCCCCTCTTCGGCCTGGTTTGCCCAAGCAGAACCTTCCGTCCAGAGAAAGGCCAGAACAAGCACGGCTATGGCGTGTGGCATTCTCATGGCAGTCCCGGAAAGCCAGACCGCGCTGAATACCCCGAAGCCGGCGGGGCGGGCGGCGCTGGCGTGCAGCCAAGCATCAGGACCTTTCGCGCGCGGGCAACACGGGTTGCGGGCGCGGCGGCCAAGGCGATTTCAGTCTAGCCGTTGCCATGGATCGTGTCAAGCACGGAAGGGACACAGGGGACACTCCGAGTACAGCGGCGAGACAGACGATGAATATATATGTGGCCAGGTCATGGCGCGGGTTCGCTCGCGTGGCCGGATTTTGTGGACGCTGGCCGGCTCTAAGGCGGGCCGACTGTGCATATGGTAACGCGCGGAGCCTTCCGGCGGGATGACGCTTGAGCCCCGGTCCATGGCGGCCACGCGCGGGCCTATTCGATGGGAAGCTCCCGGCCCGCCTCGCTCGACCGATAGATAGCGTCGATGATCTTCTGGATATAGAGAGACTCCTCTGGCTGTACGCGGACCGGCAGATCCTCTTCGACACACTCGGTGAAGTGACGGATTTCCCCACGGTGCCCCTCCTGTTCGGGGAGCCAATCGAAGGTTGTCCGTGTGAGAGTCCCGTGTTTGGCGCCATAGATGCCCAGGGGGGACGTGGAGACGCCCGCCTTGTCCCCAAGGACATGCACTCCTAGCGTCTCCTGGGGAATGTTCGCCGCCCACGAGAACTCGGCGTTCATGGTCACGCCGTTTTCGAAGCGAATGAGGGCGGTGGCGAAATCCTCCACATCGAACTCACTCCGCGGATAGCGGATATCCCACCCGGCGTTGACGAGATCCTCCCGGTCGCCGAACATGCGGTAGACCTGCCCAGACGCCGCCACCGGTTTCGGCGATCCCATGAGCCACAGGCAAAGGTCCATGAGATGGACGCCGATGTCGATGAGGGGTCCGCCGAGGGACTCGTCGGCGATGTGGAATTTGCCCCAACCCGGGATTCCCCGGCGGCGGAGCCAATAGGCGCGGGCGGTGTAGATGTTGCCGAGCTCCCCGGTGTCGATGACGGCCTTAAGCTTTTCGGCGTGGGCCTCGAAACGCATGTGTTGAGCGACCATGAGCTTGCGGCCCGTCGCGTGCACCGTGTCGACCATGTCCGCCGCCTCCTTGGCGGTCATGGCCATGGGCTTCTCCACCAACACGTGGCAACCCCCGTTGAGGGCCGCAATGGAGAAGGGGCTGTGAAGCCGGTTGTGGGTACAGACATCAACGATGTCTAGCTTGGCGTCTTCTAACATCGTGTCGTAATCGGTGTACGCCGCCTCCGCGCCAAAGGCGTCCTTGCACGCCTGCGCCCGGTCGCGGTCCAAGTCGCACACGGCGGCGATCGTCACCCGGTCTTCCATGGCGAGTTCGCGCCAGAAAGGGAGGTGTTTCGTCGTGGCGATGCTGCCGCAGCCCGCAATCGCCACCCGCAAGGGTTTCCTGTTCATGCAGTTGGTCTTCCTTCCCCATGGAGGTGAGTTGGGCCAGACGGTCCGCCGCGCCGGGGTTTCGTGTCGTTGACATGCTCCCCGGGCCGGACGCGAGTTCCCCATTGCTGGCTGGCGACGGCAAGCCGCCGTTCCGGTGGATCATCGGCAAGCGGCGCCTGTAGCAGAAGCGCGGACCGGATGCGTCTCTGGCGGAGCAGAGACGCACGAAGGTTTAGATCCAATCCCGGCCACGGCGCCAAGCCCATCCGCGAGCGGTTTTGCAAACGGAGACGGCGTCCCTGTGTCGGGCGGGGCGGATCAGGGCTCGCCAAGGGCCTCGTGCAGACGCGAGTCGTTCATGTCGTACACGCCCCAGGCTTCGGCGCCTTCCACCGGGCGCGGAACCGTGAAACGGCCCACGAGCGGCAAGTGATCCGAGGCGATTTGGGTCAATTCGTCGTGGGGGATCTTGAAGTAGTGGACCTGGATGGGCGGCGCCGCGAAGATGTAGTCGATCCTGCGGGTGGGTTCATCCACCGGGACAGTGTATTCGTTGTCCCCGGCGTTCCAGGCAAAGCTGTCTTGAAGGATCCCCAGCACTGGCGCCATGTTGGAGTGATCCGGCTCTTCATTGAAGTCGCCCGCGACGATCGTCGGATAGTCGTCGAGGCGCAACCGGTCCATGATGACCCGGATCTGCTGGCGCCGCTCTTCTGTGTCCAATCCCAGGTGCGTGTTCCAGATGTCGACGGGTTGGCCGTTCACGTCCACGGTGATGCGCAGGCAACCCCGGGGCTCCACGTCGTGAGGATTGGGCAGCCCCACGTTCTCCGCCCCAATAATCGGGAAGCGGCTCAGGCTCGCGTTCCCGTACTGTCCCCCGTTCATCAGCAGGTTTGGGACGAAGCTCACTTCCATGTCGAGAAGCCGCGCGAACTCCCGGGGCTGGTCCATTTCGTCGGTCCGCTCCATAAAGCGGTCGACCTCCTGGAGCAGAACCACGTCGGGGTCGTAAGCGCGGATGACCTCGGCGATGCGTTCAAGGTCCACCACGTTGTCCATGCCCCGGCCATGACGAATGTTGTAGTTTACAATGGTGATTTCCGTTTCCCCCGCCGCCGGCGCCGCCGCGGCCACGCAGATGAGCGCCAACAAGAAGCGTGTCATTCGTTTCTCCTTTCCGTCACGCGGGCGAGGGCGCGGCCGATGGTTGTCCGCTCCTCCCGGATTCGGTCCGCGAATCCCGCGATGTGCGCCTCCTCAAGAGAAGGCGTGTAGAGTCGGCGGCCAGCAAGACGGCTTAGCGCGTCGTCTTCCAGCTCGCCTTCGGCCAGCGCCTCCGCCAGCGCGGCCAGATACTCGTAGTCTTCCATGCCGGCTCGAATCTGTTCGGCGCGGATGGAAGGAAGCAGGCCCTCGGGGCCAGGGTAGAATAGGTGTTGTCCGCCGTTTCCTGGGTGTGGCCACTCCAGCGGCGCCTCCTGGGCCAAGAACGCCCATTCCCTGGGCCACCGGTTGAGATTGCCTCCAAGAAAACCGGTGGTATTGTGCCCGTAACACACCCACGGAAACAAGCGCGCCTCGATGGGATGCAGGCCAGGGGCGAGGTCCGGAAAGTCGCCGGCGTAGGCCGCCAACCACACATCGACCGGCGGGATCTCTTGAAGCGACGCGGCAGGGGCGGCGTCGCCCATTTGGAGAGCGGCCACGGCGACGGGCGCGTCGTGGCGGCTGGAGGCGAATTCGAGACGAATGGCCCTGAACTGCTTCTGCATGGCGAACTGGCCCTCGGACCAGCTTTCGTCGTGGGGGCCAATGGGAAGGTGATGAGTCCATTCCGTTTGCGCGTTGTTGAAGACGCGTCCGTCGAAGGACGTGCGCACGCGAATGGCGCCGGGTTCGTGACCCGGCCGCCACGCCACGGCGAAGCGCTCCGCGGTCACGGGTTCTTCGAACGTTACCTGGAGCCAAGCGGGCTCACTGGGCGTCGGGGGCGCGGCGGAGCGCCAGGCGCTGTGAAGGCTGCCGTCGTAGCCGTCTTCCGGCATGGACGCGTAGCCGCCCTCCGGCATTGAGCCGGAGGAGGAGGCCGTGACGGACGCCGCCGCCGGCGCCGCTATGGACACCAGAGACAGCCCCTGAGAGAGCCTTTGATGCCCCCAGTAGTCGTAATGGCGCAACGGCGCCGCCCACAACTCGGCGTAGCGCTCCATGTAGGGATGGATGGGGCCTGTCCACAAGCGCCGCACCCGGGAGTCCGCCCGCCGCACCCTGAACAATTGCCAGCGCGCCTCCCGCCACTTGTCCCGGGGCAGGGCGGGCACGGGGTGAACGAAGGCGCGGTCAAGCCATTCCCGCTCCTCCAGCCAGGCCGTCATGGCGCGCAGGTAGGGGCGCAGCGGGTCCACGGCCTCCCTGTCGACGGGTTCGGGGAACGCGGCGATCCCCAACGGGCCTTGACCCAGGTTGAGGCTGGCCATGGCGCCTGCGCCGGCGACGTGTTCGAGGTGATCCTGGAACGTTTCCACGCCGCTTCCGCCAGAGGCGTTGGGCTGGACCATGCCGGCGCCGTCCCAGATGTTGAAGCCGAGACGATAGGGGAGGATCGCATCGTAGACCGTCCGCCATCCGGCGAGATCCCCGTCATCCCATCCGTAAACGTCCTGGATGGCCCGGCGATCCAGGCGGAAGGCGGTTTCCAAGGAGGGGCGCTCGGGAATCGCAAAGTCGAAGACTTCGATGGCCACCTCGATTTCCCGTTTCCGGCCGCGGTCGGGGTAGATCTCGATGCGGCCCCGGTGAACGCCGGGCCGCGCGTCCTGTTCGATGGCGTACGTCACCCAGAGGGCCACCGTTTCACCGGCCTCGGCGCGGAAAGGCTCCAAGGGCAGCAAGGGATCGGGCCAGCGCGCCTGGTCGCGGTGCGCCTCCATGCGCCGTTCGGGAAATTCGCCGGGGACGATGTAGCCAACTCGCCAGAGCTCTGGCGCGGGTATTCCGTCCGATACGGGACCGGCTTCCACGCGGACTTCCTCCAGCGTTTGCCGCGTGGATTGAATGGCGATTTGGAAGGATTCGCGCTCCCCCCGGGCCGCGTAGAGGCGGAGCGTTTCGCTGTCGTCCTGGGCGGCGCTGGACCGCGCGCTGTCGGGAAACAGCGGCACGTGAGGAGGCTCCGTCCAGACGTGAGTCACATTGAAGAAGCCGAGGGACAATAGCAATGTGGCGCAGATATGCATGGCGGGATAAGGGTCCGGGCCGCGAAAACTCAACTGGACAGCGGCGATTCTGGTTAGACCGCCGCGAGAATCCGCTAGAACACCTGGGATTCGGGCGGCAAGGTCCGCTGTTTTCCGGCGGCGTTGTGTGACTTTTCCAAGACGTGCCGCGCTTGTTTAACCCCGTCAGAGCCGTTCCGGTTGACGCGGCCGCTCCGGAAGCCCCTGGATCACGGAGATTCGAAGATCCCCGCGCGGCGGCCCACCCAATACGGGGCGTACATGTCGAGCCCGGCGGCCTCATGGGGCTGATGCGCGTGGGCCTCCAGCTCGAAGGGGGAGCGCTGCCAAACAAAGTCGCTGCGGCGCCGGTCCGGGACGCGGAAAGCGTAGCGGGCCGTGTCTCCCCGCCGCGTCAGCGCGAGTCCGGGCGTGGCGCCATGGCGGATGGGAACGCGCCACAGCGGCGGATCGGGAAACTCATAGAGACAGCCCTGAAGCGTAGCTGCCGCGCGCGTGTCCGCCGTGTCCCCGGTGGCGTCGATATATAGGGCGGCGAACCAGGCGTTCAAGTGGTCAGCGGCCCGGCGCCACATTGTACTGATATGACGGACGTATGCTTCGCGCCGTTCCGGGTCGTCTTCGAGCTGGGCGAGGGTATGTATGCGGAGGAAGCGGAGATTGTTCGCGTAGTAGTCGCCGAAGTAGCGGTTGACGCCGGGCGCGCCCCAGAACATCGCCCGGCGGGCGAAGCGCTCGTATTGCTCTCCGAAACGGTCCGCGTCCACGGTGGCGCCCACGCGCCAGAGCATGGCGCGAAGCCAAGGCGTGATGCGCGTGCGGAAGCGCTCGCCGTCGTCGATGCGGTAACCATCCGCTTCGATGCGCTCCAGCACCGTGCGTGTCTGCTTGGCCACGCGGTCCTGGATGTCCTCGTCGTCGACCAAGCGCAGGACCGCTCCCCAGCCAAAGAATACCCCCGTGTAGACGTCCCGGCTGCTCCGGCCCAGCCACACCCAGTCCTCGTGGGGAGGCGCGCCTTCGAAGGCCCGCGCGCCAATACCGGGGCGATCGGGGTCCTCGCCGCCATACGCGCTGTAGTAGGGCTGATAGTAGGGGTCTCCGGCCTCGCCGGCGAAGCGGACGATGTACCCGTCGTGGCCGGATATCCGGATCAGCATGTCGTAGGTATGGGTGATGTCCCGGATCGCCTCCAGCGTGTCCGGG
>SLHB01000445.1 GCA_007136375.1 Candidatus Hydrogenedentota bacterium | reverse complement strand
TGGGCGGCTCGCCAACGGACAGCCCCACCTCGCGCTGGGCCATGGCGAAGCGGGTGAGCGAGTCCATCATCAGCATGACGTTCGCCCCTTGCTCCCGGAACCATTCCGCAATGGCTGTGGCCATGAAGGCGCCCTTGATGCGCAGGAGGGCGGGCTCGTCGGACGTCGCCGCGATAACGACGGAGCGTTTGAGTCCTTCGGGCCCCAAGTCAAGCTCGACGAAATCGCGGACTTCGCGCCCGCGTTCGCCGATGAGGGCGATGACGTTCACGTCCGCGTTGGTGTTGCGCGCCACCATGCCGATGACCTTGCTCTTCCCCACGCCGCTGCCGGACATGATGGCCACGCGCTGCCCCTTGCCGCAGGTCATGCAGGCGTCGATGGAGCGGATGCCCGTCGCGAGGGGCTCCACGATGCGTTCGCGTTCAAAGGGACGCAGCGCATCGGCGGTGAGGGGCGTCTCGGTGGCCGCGGCAGGCGGGTCCATGCCGTCCAGGGGGTTGCCCATACTGTCCAGCACGCGGCCGAGGAGTTCCGGGCCCACGTGGACCATGCGGGGCTTGTGGGTTGGAATCAGCACGCTGTGAGCGCCGACGCCGTGCATGTCGCCCAGGGGCATGAGGAGCAGGCGGCCGCCCCGGAAGCCCACCACTTCCACGGGGGTAAGGTTTCGCGACTCGTGCGGGCGGACATAGCAAAGGTCCCCGATCCGCATCGCCGGGCCCGTGGCTTCGATCGTCAGGCCGACCACGTCGCGGACCTTGCCATAGGCCTCCACCGGGTAGGCGTCGGCGATCCGCTTTTCGTAGGGGGCCAGGGAGAGGGGCATGGGCGCGTCAATCCTTCATGGCGTCGAGCAGCCGGTCCAACTGGGCTTCCAGCGTGGCGTCCACCACGAGCGTCCCTGACTCAGCCACGCAGCCGCCTCGGGCAATCTCGTTGTCCACTTCAATACCGATGTGTTCGGCGCCTTCGAACTCCTCCAATAGCGCCGCGCGGTGCTCCCGCAGAATCGCTAGATCCTCGGGATTTACGCGCAGGATCACGTGGGCCTTGTCGGCCATGAGGTCGAGGGCGGAGCGGGCGGTCCGCAACACAAGCTCGGCGTCGGTCCGCGCTTCGCGTTGGAGGATGCGGGCGGCGATCTTGAGAGCGAGGGCGGCGGCCTGGGGTCCCAAGGCGTCGAGGAACTCCTGGTGGGCCGTCCGCATGGCATGCGAGGCTTGGCGCAACATATTGGCGGCGTTGGCGGCGCGTCCGAGAAACTCGGCGCGCCCGTCCTGCTGCCCTTGTTGGAAGCCCATCTCATAGGCTTCCTTGGCGAGGCGTTCGGCGTCCTCTTGAGCGCGAGCCAGCAACTCCTCCGGATCGGGCCGCGCTTCGCCGCCGGTGGAGACGGGCCGTTGCTCCAGGAGCTGATGCTCGTAGTTGCTGACGCCTTGAGAGCCGCGCCTTATGATGCGGCCACGCGCCATTACAAGCCCTCCTGCTCCCTAACGCCGGGATCTTGGAAACTTAGAAGAGACGGGCCGGCCACGCCCGGAACGCCTGCCCCACGGCACAAGCCAGGGACCCATGAATCATACAATAATCTCGTCCTCGCCGCCCGCGCCCCGGCCCTGGACCACAATCTCGCCGGCTTCTTCCAAGCGTCGGATGATGCTCACGAACTTCTGCTGCGCTTCCTCGACGTTTCGCAGCCGCACGGGCCCCATAAACTCCATCTCTTCCTCGATCATCTCCCGGGCGCGCTGGGACAAATTGCGGAAGATCTTCTCCGCGACATTCTCGTTGGCCGTCTTGAGCGCAAGAGCCAGCTCCCGTTGCTCGATCTCCCGCAGGGCCTTCTGAATGCCGCTGTCTTCCACGTGGATCATGTCGTCGAAGGTGAACATGAGGCGGGAAATCTCGTCGGCCAACTCGGGGTCCCGCTCCTCAAGGTCCGCCATAATAGACTTTTCCGCGCCCCGCTCGATCCGGTTCAGGATCTCTGCCACCTCCTTGACGCCCCCGGCGAAGGTAAAGCCTTGACTAAAGACCGACGCCATCTTCCGCTCCAGCACTCGCTCGACCTCGCGGACGATTTCCGGGGGCGTGCGGTCCATGGTGGCGACGCGGATGATCACATCGGAGCGTACGTCCTGAGGCAGCGCGGAAATCACGATGGCGGAAATCTGAGGGTCCAGGTGCGCCAAGATGAGCGCGATGGTCTGGGGATGTTCGTCCTGGATGAAGGTGCAAATCTGCCCGGGATCGGCCTTCTTGAGAAACTCAAAGGGAATCTCTTGGAGGCTGCTTTGAAGCCGGCCGAGGATCTCCATGGCCCGCTCTTCGCCCAAGGCTTGCTCCAACAGGCCCCGGGCGAACTCCAGGCCGCCCTGGGTCACATAGCGGTTGGCCAGCATCATCTGATGGAACTCTTCCATCACCGCTTCGCGCACGTCGGCGTCGATGGCGCCCAAGCTGGAGAGATCCAGCGTCAACTGGTCGATTTCGTCGTCACGCATGGAGGATAGAACCCGGCTTGCCGCTTGTGGGCCCAGGCACGCCAACAGGATGGCGGCTTTCTTGCGTCCGTCCAGGCTGCTTGGGTCGAAGCGCTCCACCGGGCTGCTAGTCCTCCGTTTCCGTCATCCAAGTGCGCAACAAAGAAGCCACCGCTTCGGGATCCTCCTGGGAGACGCGCTCCACGTCCGTCATGACGGCGCGGCGGCGCTGATCCTCGGCCGTGCCCCCGGGACCGGCGGCTTCGGCCGGCGCTTCTTCCCGGGGCGTGGGCAGCGTCATATTCCGCATCATACGGCGTACGACGAATAATCCCACGATAATGAGCACTACAGCCCCGGCGTTTATACCATAGGTCAACAACATTTCGCGAAACTCGGCCGCCTCCATCATCGCCATGGCCGCGTGCGCGTCGGCAACTTCATCCACCTGGAAGGGATGATCGAACACGGTGATGTCGCCCGCTTCGACGCCGACACCCACGGCCGCCGCAATGAACTCCTGGTATTGTTCAATCTGTTCATCGGTCAGCGCGACGTATTCCTGTTGTCCCGTGGGCTGGCCATCCTCGCCTATCGTGTCCTGGTAGCTGCCCTCCACGAAGGCGCTGACCCGGTATCCGGTGACCACGCCAGGCTCGGTGACCGTTTCGGTCACGCGCGTCGACGGCTGAAAGTTCTCGATGATCTCCTCGGTCGTCTCCTCCGTCTGCGTGCCGCCCTGCATGAAGGCGTCGTCGGGCAGGTTCGCGATAGCCCCGGGCGGCCCTTCCGGCAGCGTCTGCGTCGTCAACAAGGAGGTTGTGGAGAGCATGTTGGAGATGGGCGTCCCTTCCTCCGCGATGCTTTCCGTCTCTCGGGTGCGCGAGAAGTCGACATCGGCGCTGACGCGCACGATGGCGTTGACGCCGAGCTGCTCCAGGGCGCGCCGGGCCTTGTTCTCCCGGTGTTGCTCTAGCTCGGAGAGGAACTCCAACTGCGAACTGGCCAGGGAGGCGAACTCGTCCCGCGCTGGTTCGTGGAGCAACCGTCCGTCGGTCGTCGTCAGGGTAATGTTCTGCGGATGAAGATCCGCGCCGCCGTAACTGCTGATCACGCCTACGAGGGCGCGCACTTCCCGGGGGGTCACCGGCCGCGTTATGTTAATGGTGACCGCCGCTTGAGAAGGTTCGCGCTCGGCCACGAACAGTTCTTCCCGCGCTTGGGAAATGAACACGGCGGACCGCGTCACGAATTCGAACTCGTTGAGCTGACGTTGAAGCTCGCCTTGGATGGCGCGCATGTAATTGACGTCTTGGAGGTACCGGTTGGCGAGGAGTTCCTGGCGGTCGAATATCTCAAAGCCCGGGGTCACGCCGTGGGTCCGGGGAAGCTGCTCCTCCATCAGCGCCACGCGCATGCGGGAGCGATGTTGCACCGGCACAAGGATAACCGCGCCGTCCCGCTGCACCCGGTAGGGCACCCCTTCTTCCTGAAGCGTGGATTGAATGGCCGCGCTATCGTCGGGGCTCAGGCCGGAGTAGAGACGCACGTACTCGGCGCGGCCCGCCAGGATAACAACGGCGGCGATGACCGTCACGGAGACGGCGGCCGCGATGGCGAGGTTGACCCGCGCGCTCAGGGAAAGACGCTGCCACGCCTGGGCCACCCCATTGGCCAATTGCCTCAAGAATTCCACTGCACCCCCTTCACGCCGAGCCGGCGTTCCCGCCAGGGGTCAACGCGCCGCGAATCCCAGGCGCGGCGCGCTTCTGGCGGCGCACCTCTGCAACAGGGGACTGGCGGGTCCACGAGGGTGGAACCCAGGGAAACGGCCCGCGGCCGTGTCTAACCGGGGCATGGCGATAGCCGCCGACCCTCTATGGGAATCCCGCTGGACCCGTTGAAGGACGGCGTGTCGCGCCTTGCGATTCAAATCCCGGCTCCGCGCTTTGGACGTCCCAGATCGCCGGGCCGTCCCGCGCCTAAAGCGGCGCATCAACGCCCCAGAAGCCACCAGTCTTCCGGGTACAATACTTACCTTGTACCTCGAAGTCAACAGTTTATTGTGGTGAATCCTGGGCTTCGCGCAAGAATACCCCAACATCTTGCGATGGGCGGCGGTTCGCGGCGGCGGAGGCCATATGGAAACAGCCAATACCGCGCGAACGTGCTAGACTTGCATCCGCATCACTTCTTCGTAGGCCTGGACCATCTTGTTCCGAACCACCATCATGGTCTGAAAGGCCACGTCGGCCTTTTGCACGGCCACCATGGCGTCCGTCACATCCTTGATCTCTCCGGCCACGAGCTGGCGGATGGTGGTGTCAGCCTCGTCTTGCAGCCGCTGCACTTCGCCGATAGACTCCTTCAACACGTCGCCGAAGGAGGTTTCGGGCTGGCCCGCGGGCGGCGCGGCGGCGCGCAACATCCGCGGATCCTGTTGGGCGCGTGCGGCGCGCAATTCTGGCAGATTCAGCGGGTCTTGCGTCATGAGGTCGTCACATTCCTTGCCGTTCGCCTAAGGCGACGGCGCTTTCCCAGGGGGCGGCGCGCCCGCCGGAGCGGCGTTACGCCTGAAGGATCTCCAAGGCCCTGTTGTGCATTTGCCCGCCCGAAGCGATAACGGCGATGTTCGCCTCGTACGCCCGTTGGGCCGAAACGAGATTCACCATCTCAACGGCCAAGTCGACGTTGGGATAGGCCACATAGCCGTCTTCGTTGGCTTCGGGGTGGTTGGGCTCGTACACGCTGCGGAAGGGCGACGGGTCGTCCTGAATGCGCGGCACGCGCACGCCAAACCGCCGCGTGTCCACCCGGGGCAACACTTGATCGCCCCGGAATATGGCCATCTGGCGACGGAAGGGCTCGCCGGTCTCGGTCCGGGTGGTCGACGCATTGGCGATATTGTTCGCGATGACGTTCATCCGGAGCCGTTGGGCCTTGAGCCCGCTTACGGCGATTTCACGGGGCGACAGCCCGGCGCGCGCGGCGTCCACGGCCTAGATCCTCCTACCTGAGGTCATTCAGCGTCTGCTTGACCATTTGGAAGCGCTTGGCCAAGAGGCTGCCGTATGTGGTGTAGCGGCTGGTGTTTTCCGACAGCGCCGCCATCTCTTCATCCAAGTCGACTTTATTGTAGTCGTTTCTCGAATGCAGCGCAACGCGTTCGAATGCGGGCCTGTGGCGCGCGTACTGTTGGTGCGCGGCCTGTGTCGTGCGGAGATCGACACGGCCGCGTCCCTCCAGGGCGGCGCGCAACGTGCCCTGGAAATCCAGCCGGGCGGCGTTGTAGTTGGGCGTTTCCGCATTGGCGATGTTGTTGGCTATGAGACGCTGGTTGAATTCGGACACCCGCATGCCTTCATGCAACAACCGGCTTACATCCACGCCCCCGTACGCTGACACGTCAAACCTCCTTTCCGCTGTTTGCCTCCGTTGCCGTAGCAACTTCGATGCCCAATCGAGCCCGCAACGCTAAGTCCTTGCCGCACAACAAGCTGGACACGGAGACCCGGCGGCGCGGCGGGCCGCGGACAGGCCAAACCTTCCCTCACGCGGCAGCATTTGCCGGGCCCCGGTTGCCTCTTCCGGCCAGAGGGGGATACAATCGCTGGGTGTGAACAGACGGGAATCCATCCGAGAATCTCGCTCATGCGAGGCTGTTTCCGCTGTTTCGTCGACAATCCCCCGCAAAAAAGGCCCCCGATTCATGATGATCCCGGCATGACCCCCGCCGAAGCCACGACACCCGTGGAACAGGGCGCGCGCATGGTGTGCGCCACGTTGCGGGAAGCCGGACACGAGGCCTACTTCGCCGGCGGATGCGTCCGCGACATGCTCTTGGGCCGGCCCCCGGCGGATATCGATATCGCCACGAGCGCCACGCCCGTGGAGACCACCACCCTCTTCCCCCGCACCGCCCAAGTGGGCGCGGAATTCGGCACGGTCTTGGTGATACTGCCGGAGGGCCAGTACGAGGTCACCACATTCCGCAGTGACGGTCCCTACCTCGACGGCCGGCGCCCCGCCCGCGTGGCCTTCACAAACGCGGAGCAGGACGCCCTGCGCCGGGACTTCACCATCAACGCCCTTTTCTATGCCCCGGACCGGGACGAAGTCGTCGACTACGCCGGGGGCCAGACGGATCTGCGGGACGGGGTCATCCGCGCCGTGGGCGATCCCCAGCAACGCTTCGCCGAGGACCACCTCCGGCTTGCGCGGGCCGTGCGTTTCGCGGCGCGTCTGGGATTCACCATCGAACCCGCCACCTTCCGCGCCATACGGGAGCACGCCTCGTCCATTCGGCGGACGAGCGCGGAACGGGTCGCCGCGGAACTCCTCAAGATGCTGACGGAAGGCGCCGCGCGCCGGGCCTTCGAACTGCTGGACGCCACGGGGCTGCTGGAGGAAATCCTTCCGGAGGTCGCGGCAATGAAGGGGGTCGAGCAGCCCCCCGAGTATCACCCCGAAGGGGACGTCTTCGTCCACACGTTGCTCGCCCTGGAGCATGTAGACCGCGTGGCCAACCCCAGCCCCGCCCTCGCCCTGGGCGTCCTGCTCCATGACGTGGGCAAACCGCCGACCCAGACGTTCGAGGATCGCATCCGCTTTAACCGGCATGAAAAGGTGGGCGCGGAGATGGCGCGGCGCATTTGCCAGCGGCTGCGCCTGCCGCGCCGCCTGACGGAGCGGGTCGAGTGGCTGGTGGAACAGCACATGCGTGTGGCGCGCATCCCGGAAATGCGCGAGAGCAAACGCATCCGTTTCGTCCGCGAGCCGGGTTTCCCCGAGTTGCTGGAGTTGGCCCGCATCGACGCGCTGGCGAGCCACGGCGGGCTCGGCCATGTGGACAGGATCGCGGACTACATGGCTCAACTCACGCCCGAAGCCGCCAAGCCCGCCCCCCTGCTCACCGGCAAGGATCTCATCGCCATGGGACATACGCCGGGTCCCCTCTTCGGGACGATCCTCGCCGCCGTTGAAGACGCGCAGCTAGAAGGCGCGCTGACCACGTCCGCGGAGGCCAGGGCGTTTGTCGCCCAGCATTGGCCGTTGGACCGCCACGGAAACGTGGCGCGCGACCGCGACGCTCATAACCGCGATTCGGAGTCTGGTCCCGATGGGCGCTACTCCTCCAACCAGGGATAGCGCAGGCTCAGAACCTCCAAGCTGGCGTACCGGTCTTCCGCGAGCTGCTGGACGTACTCCTCGTAACGGGCGTCGCCCGTGAGCAAGGCCACCCGGCGCAGCGGCGCCATCAACCGGCCCCACGCGGGATCCTGGATGCCCTCGTAGTCCCACGCATCCTTGTCGTCCAGGTAGCCGACAAGATACTCCACCGCGTCTGGGATGCCACCGCCGTCTTCGGGTTCGTAGCCCCAAACATCAACATCCAGCTTCGCCCCCAGTTCGGCCAGATAGATCAGGGCGTCAAGATTGTACGAGCTATAATGGAAGGGTTGCGCTCGCTCCAACTCCAGCGGCTGTTGGCCGCTGGGTTCGATTTGCGTCGCCACGCGCCGCTCACCCACTTCCCCGAGAATCTCCCGCGCGGTGTCCTCGTCGTCCACGAAGAGGGAAAACGCCGCCGCTTGCACGTCATACCATGTGCCGTGGTTGTTCGGATGCACCCGCTCGTCCTGGCCCAAATCGCTTTCCAGCAACCAGTCCCGGTACTCCCGGAACCACGCTTGCAACGCGGCGTGGTCGTCGCCGCTCCAGGCGTCCGACGGCGTCAGCAGCGGCGCGCAATCCACCATCCGCGCCAGGGACACGGTGTCGATGATGCCGATGCCACGCCCGTCCGTACGGCCGGGGATACGCTGGCCAAAGCGGAGGTGCGGATTCATGGCCGTGTCCTCGTCGAGGAACCAGACCCGGAGGAAATACGCGGCCCGTTCCGCATACGCCTCTTCCCCGGTGAAGAAATAGGCCAGGGCAAGGTCCTGCACGGCGCTGGCCATGCTGCCCAAGGGCCGCCGGTCCAACGCGTCCGCCTCGGGATTGCGCTCGCCATCCCGGCGCACGTAGGGCAACCCGTCGTCCGTGTCGGGATTCGGCCACCAGAAGGGCCCCTGGCTCATGTAGTCGCGCTTGTCGCCGCTCGGCGGCGTTTCTTCTTTGTCCACCACGGACCACGGTCCCGCGCCGAGGCGGCTCTCGGCGGACTCCCTAAGCCGCTCCAACCCAGCGGCCAACACAGGATGCTCCGCCTCGACGGCTTCGCGCGCCGCCTGCAGGCGGTCGCCGTCCATCAGAATCGTGTCTGGCGCGCCGGCGTGGGCCCACGCCGCGGCAAATACGCCCAAAACCAAGGCCGCACAAGCCCGAAAACGATGATATGAATTCATGATGACGCGCTACTCCCTTCAATCTTCGCAAGAAGACGGCATGCGCGCTCCGCCCGGCCTTACCGGGAGCCCGGAGTCCAAGCCGCCACGTCCCACACATAGGCGCCGGCGCCGCCGGGAACCATGGCCCCGGGAATGCTGACGCCAGCGATGGACCGCACGCCCGTATCGCCGTCGGTGGTGAGATGCTCGATCCGTTCGCCGCCGTGATGCACCCACATCTCCACGATTCCGTTTCCGCCCATCCATCCGGTTTCGGCAAGGATGCGGAAGGTGAATGTCAGTTCCCGGTTCGTCAGGTCACTGGCGTCATGGGCGCCGCTCATGAGCGACGCCCCCATGTTGTCCTTTGCGCTGAACGTGAACAACGCGGGCGCGCCCCGCAATCGGCCGGTGAACGTCCGCGTGGATTGGCTGTCCGCGTCCCAAGCGGGCCCCCAGCCGTGGAGCAGCGCCGAAGGCGGCACCGTGGAGGCCTCCGGCGATTCGGCGTCCCCTTCACCCGCGGACCCGGCGACCAGCCACTGCTTCCATTGGACATACACTTCGCGCGGCGCCGCGTCATTGCCGTCCCTGTCAAACGCAAAGACCAAGCCGCCGCGGGCGGCGTCTCCTTCG
>SLHB01000074.1 GCA_007136375.1 Candidatus Hydrogenedentota bacterium | reverse complement strand
ACTTCGTATTCGTCGCCCGTCGGCAAGTATTCGACACGGATGCCTTGGTTGCGTCCAATGATCTCCCGCATTTCGAGACCGTGGAATTCGTCTCCGGGCCGCGCCTGGACCTGCTCGGTGCGCCCTTGCTGCGGCAGGGTGACGTTCATAAACACCGTGACTGCGCCCGTATCCGGATCGTCAAAGAAGCCGGTAATCTCGAGTTGCGGCAGATTCCGGTAGAGTTCGGCCCGCTCCCGGTCGCGTTCGAAACGCGTGTTCCCAGGCTCCAAGGTCTGCAGGGCGTCCACGGCAAAGACCACAAGGTCCCAGGCCTCGTTGTTGCGGGCCTCCCGAATGAGCCCTTCCAACTCCTGCGCCGCTTGGCTAATGCCTTCGGGACCGTGCGGGGTCGCCTGATACTGGCTCCGGGCCTGAGCAACGCCTTGCAGGGCTTCTTGCTTCTCCTCCTGGGGGATCCCGGCGAAGCGCTGGTTGTATTGGTTCAGGCCCTGGTAGGCTTGACGGATCGCGCCCGAAATCTCGGCGGCGCTTGGCGGCGGCGGCTCTTCATCTTCTTCCTCTTCCTCGATATCACACCCCACCATCACAAAGGCCATAAACACGGCCGCCAGCCAAATCCATTTCACCCGTTTCAATTGCATCATATTGGGATCCTTACGTCAGTTCGTTGACAAACCGAAAACACCCGGTTCAGCGCCCCGTCACTCTCTCCGGCCTTATTATACGGACAGGCGCATATCCCAAACAAACCCGCCGGACAGGCTTCTTTCTTTCATCGCTCTGACAATACCACAGGCGCCCGCCGCCAAGCCACGGCGCCGCCGACTGGGCCGGGCCGTTCGATTTCCCGAGCGGCCTAATCGTATTACGCGTATTAGATCAGACTGGCACCATTTATTACAATAAAAGCGCATATACAATCGAAACGCCTATTGACCCCACCTTCAAGCTTATATAAAATACTGCGCATCAAACCACTCGTATGCGAATGCAAATATGCTCGCAAGAGGGAAACTGGCCGCCCGGCGTGAAAGCGGCGGACCCGGCGATTAACGAAAGGAGATGCGGCCACCCAGACACCATGCGCGCGCCAACACGCACGAAACAACGGTTCATCACGCGGTACGAGAGGGAGAAGGATTATGCACTGGAAGCAGCACAAACGGGGATTCACGCTCATCGAGTTGCTTGTCGTCATCGCCATTATTGGCATTCTCGCCGCCATCTTGCTGCCGGCGTTGGCGCGGGCCCGGGAAGCGGCGCGCCGCGCCTCCTGCGCGAACAATCTCCGGCAGTTTGGCACCATCTTCAAGATGTACGCGAACGAGACGCGGGGCGAGTACTTCCCGCCGCAGCAGCAGGCCTGCATCACCACGGGCGCGAACGCGGGCTTTGCCGGCGAGTATCTTTATCCGGACTACTGGACGGACATCAACCTCAAGGTGTGCCCGTCTGACTCCCGGACGTACTCCGCCGGGGAAGTGGGCTTCGAGGAGGACTTGCAGGCGCAATTCCAGGCCATGACCCAGTTCCAAAACGAGCAGAACATCGGAAACACCCTGGAGTGCCAGGACACACGCGCCGCGTTCCTGTCGACCCCCGTGTCGTACGCTTATCTCGGCTACGCCACACAAACCATCTCTCAACTCACGGACGTCCTCCAGGCCGTCGCGGGCTGGTACGACTACACGCGCTGGGACGAGACGCCTCCGGACAACCGGTATCTGTGGGCTTCGGGCGAGGCGCAAGCATGCGGCGCGCCGGAAGAGTGGTCCCGGATCGAGTTCTTCACGCACCGGGGCCTGGTCGACATCAACATCCCGGACCGGTCGACGAACTGGTTCCAGAACTTCAGCGCCCAGATCCCCATCCCGGATTATCCCCTGGATGACGACGGCTCCTTGCTGCCGGGCACCTACCCGCGGCTGCGCGAAGGGATCGAACGGTTCTTCATCACAGACATCAACAACCCTGGCGCGGGCGCGGCGGCGCAAAGCACCATCGCCGCGATGTTCGACTCCTGGAGCCCTGGCTCCCAGGGCGTGGCCACGGCATGGGCGCGTGACGCGGCCAGCACGGCCAACTTCAACCACGTGCCGGGCGGCAGCAACGTCCTGTTCATGGACGGGCACGTGCGGTTCATCCGCTACAACTCCGAATATCCGATTGAGTGGCTGGATCCCAACAATCCGGACAACGACGGCAAGATGGGCACACAGGCCCACCGCATCATCCCCTTCGTGGCGGGTATTGGCTGAGCCTTTGCCACAACGGACGTAGCGAATCCGGGCGGCCCACGACGGGCCGCCCGTTTTCTGTCTCTTGACCGGCTCACAGAGGCTTGGCGTCCAGCAGGAGCGCCTCCATCCAACCGCGGACGGAATTGATGAGCCACAGTCGGCCGGCGCGGCTTAGATCCTCCTTGTGAACAACCCCTTCCACGATCGTCCCTTCGCGCAGCAAGGCGTCCCGGTACACGCCCGCCAACAGTCCACACACCACGGGCGGCGTCACAAGTTTCCCATCCAATTCCAGCACAAGATTCGCCCGCGTACTTTCCGTTAACTCCCCCTTGAAATTCCACAGGAACACGTCGCCGCAATCAGGCCGGGCGGCGAGCGCCTTCTCGTAAACGGAACGCTCGGTGGTCTTGTGATAGAGGAACACATTGTCCGGGTCGATGGGCGCGGGCGCCAATCCCACGGAGATCGGATCCGCCGGCGGCGCGGGCCCGTCTTCAAGGGTCCAGGCGCCCTCGCGATCCAGCAACAGCCTCACCTTGCGGGGTCCCTTGCCCCGCAGCCGCTCCGCCATGTCCGTAAGCTCGGCGCGCAGGTCCGCCCAACGGCAAGTCACGCCGAAATAGGCCGCGCTTTCTTCCAACCGCCGCAGGTGTTCGTCCAAAAGCCAGAACGCGGCGCCGTCGAACAGCAGGCTTTCCAAAAGCTGGAACGCGGCGGGTTTTCGCACAAGAAGCGCGGCCTTCGCCCGGCATTCCTGAAATTCGGCTTCCGATCGCGAGTCCCAGGTGATCCCGCCGCCCGTGTGGTATTCGGCGCGCTGCTTCGCGGGATGAACCGTCACGGTGCGGATCGCCACATTGAAACGGGCCTCCGGACCCGGCGCCCACCAGCCGATGGTGCCGCAGTACACGCCCCGGGGATACGGCTCCAACTCGCGGATAATCTCCATGGCCCGGATCTTGGGCGCGCCCGTCACGGATCCGCTTGGAAACAGGGCGCCAAGAAGATCCGCCGCGTCCCCGTCCGTCTTGGCCGTAACGGTGGACGTCATCTGCCACACAGTCTCGTAACGCTCCACGTCGAAGAGGCTGGGCGCCTCCACGGTCCCCGTGGCGGCGATGCGCCCCAAGTCGTTTCGAAGCAGATCCACGATCATCACGTTCTCCGCCCGGTCCTTCTGAGATTCGCGGAGCGCCCCGGCCATGGCCCTGTCCTGGGCGGGCCACAAGCCGCGAGGCCGCGTGCCCTTCATGGGCCGGGCGGCGGCGCTTCCGTCCCGCAATTCGAAGAACAACTCGGGGGAGGCGGACAGGACCTGGAAGCGGCCGGCGTCGACGTACGCGCCATGGTCGCCGCCCTGGGCCGCGGTGAGCTGGCGGAACCAATCCAAAGGGTTGCCCTCGAAGGGCGCCCGCAGTGGAAAGGTGTAGTTGACCTGGTAGGCGTCGCCCGCGGCGATGTACGCGCGAATGCGGGCAATGGCCTCGTGGTACTCCGCCTCCGGAACCAAGGGGTCCCAATCTCCCACATGGAAAGCGCCCCGGCAGGGCGCTGGCCGGGGATCCAACCACGCAGGCGCGCGGTACAGCCCGAACCACAGCAGGGGAATGCCGCTGGGGGAATGAGTTGTCAAACGGGGTTCGAAGGCGGGCGCGGCCTCGTAGGCAAGGTAGCCGGCGGCATGCCAGCCCGATTGGACGGCGGTCCGCAGACACTCCAGGGCAGGCGCGACCTCGCCGGGAGACGCGGCGGTGACGATGGCCTCGGGGTTCTGGTACAAGCGCTCGCCCTGGCGGGACACGAAGCGAACCTGGCCGAATTCACTGGCCTCCGGCACGGACGGGAAAGTTTCCTTTCTAGGTGGGTGTGAGAAAAATCCCCAAGCGCTCCACGTTCATGCCCCCGGCGCCGCGCCGTTCCATGGCGCGCCAAAGAAGCGGGCCGCGTTGCGCGTGGTCTCCGCCGCCAAGGTTTCGAAGGAAACACCCTTGACCTCCGCGAGCGCTTCGGCCGTGTACCTTACATGGCCGGGCTCGCAACGCCGGCCGCGGACCCGCTGCGGCGCGAGGTAGGGGCAATCCGTCTCCACCATGAGCCGGTCCAAGGGAACCACGGCGGCCGCGTCGCGGACGCCTTGCGCCTTTGGGAACGTCACGTTGCCCGTAAAGGAAATGTGAAACCCCCAGGAGAGGCATCGCTCGGCGAAGGCGGGCGGACCGGCGAAGCAGTGCATGACGCCGCCTGCCAGAGCATCCGCGTGCTCCTCAATGATGGCCGCCACATCGTCGCTGGCTTCGCGGTTGTGTATAACAACGGGCAGGCCGAGCTCCGCCGCCAGCGCCAATTGGGCGTGAAAGGCGGTCTGTTGAACCTCCCTGGGCGTGTCGTTGTACTTGTAGTAGTCGAGGCCGATCTCGCCGAGGGCCGCCACGCCCGGCTCTGCCGCCATGGCGCGCAACTCCCCGAGGGCGTCAGGCGTAACGGCGGCGGCGTGATAGGGGTGCACGCCGACGGCGGCGCGCACGGGCCACGCGGCGAGGGCCAGGCCCGCCCGGCTCGCTTCCAGCGTGTCGCCGATCACAACCGCGCCGGCCAGCGTTTCCAGGCTTCGCTCAAGCACCTCGGCCCGGTCCGCGTCGAAGGCTTCGGCCTGCAAATGGCAGTGGGTGTCGACAAGTTTCATGGGAAACGGGGCCTCCGGCCGCGTCACTTCTTCCGGCCTTGGCCGCCCCGGCCCTTGCCCTTGGGGCGCCGGCGGCCCCGGGGACGCCTGGCTCCGCCAGGTTTCCGCTCCCCATCCTTGCCGGCCGTGCCGTCCTCAGCGCTCGCGTCGTCCTGGGCGCCCGCGCCGTCATCCTCGGACGGCGCGTCTCCGTCGGCGTCGGGGTCGTACTCGATGACCACGGAAGCGCTGGGATCGCTTGGGTCCTCCAATTCCTCAATGGACGGCGGGCGTCCACCGGCGTACGCCGAATAGACTTCCTCGCCGGGGACAAGCTCCTCCCACGTGAGGGGGCCTTCTTCAGCGGGCTCGTCCGGCGCGGCGGCGGCTTCCTCCGCCAACGCCTCCTCGCGCTCCGCCATCACAATGGACTTCTTGTTCTTGTAGAGTTCGTTTTCGTAGGCGAGGCAACACAGAAGGCGGCCGCATTGACCGCTGATCTTGGATGGATTCAGCGACAGGTTCTGGCGCTTCGCCATCTTCATGGAAATCGGCTTGAACTCGGTGAGCCAGGTCGAGCAGCACAGCTCGCGGCCGCACATGCCCAGGCCGCCCACGATCTTGGCCTCGTCCCGCACCTGAATGTGGCGCAATTCGATGCGGGCCTTCAAATCTTTCGCTAAATCCCGGACCAATTCTCGAAAGTCCACCCGGTCTTCGGCGGTGAAATAGAAGACGACTTTGTGACGGTCGAAGGTATACTCCACGTCGACAAGCTTCATCGCGAGCTTACGCTCTTCGATGCGCTTGAGACACGTGTCCCAGGCCTGTTTCTCCAGATTGAGAATCTGGAGGAAGTCGCTTTCGTCGGTCACCGTGGCCTTGCGGAGCACGGTGTATTCGAAACGCTCTTCCATCTCGGGCGGGCACGGCTCCGGTGGGAGCACGCAGGTGCCCAACTCCAGGCCGCGCTCGCTCTTTACTATGCAGCGCTCGTCCCGCTTGAGGTCCACTCCCTCGCAGAGGAAGGTGAACACCCTCGTGGGCTTCCTCAAGCGCACCTTTACTTGTTCCATACGGCGCTCTCCGAAACGCGCCGGCGCTGTTCGCGCGGCGCGGGGCTATTGACCGGCCAAACCGAAGAAGAGCTGACGGAAGATCCGTTGCTCGTTAATGAACCGCTCCAGCAGCCAACGGGCCTCTTCAATGGCTTGAATCTTGCCGGCGGCGTTGTCTCTGGCCGCTTCCCCCACGCGGTCAAGCTGGTCTTGATGAAGCACCCTGCTGGCGTCCCCCGTCGCCTCCAAGACCATCACGTCACGGTACCACGTTTCCATAATGTATAAGTACTCGAGTATATCACGGCGGCTCATCGCGTCAATGACGGCCTTAATGCGCTCTTCTTCCTCCTTGCGCGCCTCCGGGCTCAGATCGCCGGCTTCTTCCTTGGCCTCGGCCTTGAGAGCCTTCTCCATGCGTTCGCGATCGGCCTCGAGGCGCTTGGCGAACTCCTCCGCCACCGCCGGCGGGTCCGCGCCCTCCTCAAGCCGCCGTATGACGTCAAGCACCGCCTCCCGCCGGCCGCTCTGGGCGAGGTCCAACGCCCGGGACATCTCCCCTTGCGACAAGCGCGCGACGGCGGCCGCCGCGGCGGCGTCGATCGTCAGTTGCTCCTGCAACAGAGACGCCACGGTGTCGGCGCGAAGGTTGTTGAATCGGACCATTTGGCACCGCGACCGAATGGTGGGCAGCAGAACCCGGGGAAACGACGTCACCAAAAGGAACAAAGACGCGCCGGGGGGTTCTTCCAAGGTCTTCAGAAAGTGGTTCTGCGCGGGCGGGTTCATCCTGTCGGCGTCCACAAGAATGAACACACGGCGACTTCCCTCGATGGGGCGCAGCGCGGCGGTCTCGTTGATCAACTCTATCGCCTCAACGTCAATGATGCGCGCGCGTTTTCGCGGCTCTATGACGAGGGCGTCGGGATGGTTGCCGTGGGCGGTCTTCCGGCACGCCAGGCATTCGCCGCAGCCGTCGCCGTCTGGGGCCTCGCAATACAGCGCCTGGGTCATGGCGAAGGCCGTAAGCCGCTTCCCGACGCCGTCGGGTCCGTGGAACATCAGGCCATTGGGCACGCGCCTCCGCCGGAGGATGGTCCGCAGCAAGCGGATGGGCGTTTCCTGATCGCGGATTGCGCTAAAGCTCATGCCGGCGGCGTCATCCCATCCGTGTTGCTCAATAACTCCCGGGACGCGAGAAAGGGGCCCACTTGCGCGCGGATGGCGTCCCGCACCTGCTCCAACGGCGCGAACCCATCCACGATCTTGACGCGCGCGGGCTCGCGGGCCGCCCCCTCCAGAAAGGCCTGGCGCACCCGTTCGTGGAAAGCGGCGGCCTCGTGTTCGATGCGGTCCCGCGCCTTCACCCGCGCGGCCCGCGCCAACCCTTCCGCGACGGGCAGGTCGATCAATACGGTCAGATCGGGTTTCAGGCCTTCCGCCGCGACTGCGTGGAGCTCTTCAATCACCTCGCGGCCCAGGCCGCGGCCGGCCCCTTGGTACGCCGTGGTTGAGTCGGTGAAACGGTCGCACACCACAATGGCGCCCCGTTCTAGGGCGGGGCGGATGCGCTCGGCCACATGCTGGGCCCGGGCGGCTTCGTAGAGCAACAGCTCGGCCCTCGGGACCATGGCGCTGTTCTCGGGATCGAGGAGGATGTTGCGGATCGCCTCGCCCACGGGCGTTCCGCCTGGCTCGCGGGCCCGCTCCACGGCGTGGCCCCGCTCCTCCAGCCACTGGGCCAGGAGCTCGGCCTGCGTCGACTTGCCGCACCCTTCGACGCCCTCAAGAGAGATGAAGAGGCCGCTCACGGCTGGCCGGCAGCCTGGCCCGGCTCCGCGGCGGGAGGCTCCAGCGAAAGCCTGGCCTCCCGGGCCGAATCAAAGAACAGGGCCAAGGCGTCTCCGTCTCCAGACGCGACGGCGTGACGCACCTCCGCGATCCGCGCGGCCATGTCGTCCAGGGCCTCGGTCACCGGGCCCTGATTCGTGAGACAGATGTCCCGCCAGATACTCGCCCGTCCGGCGGCGATGCGGGTGGTGTCGCGGAAGCCCTGTCCGGTGAGTAAGCGCGCCTCGGGACCGGCGGCGTCGGCGATTTCCGCAAGGGCGGCGGCGGCAATGTGCGGAACATGACTGGTCCTCGCCACCACCGCGTCATGGCGCGCCGGGTCCATCCGGGCCACCTCGGAGCCCACGGCCTTCCAAAGATTCTCCACGGCCTCTTGGACCCCGGGGGCCGCTCCCTGCGGATCGGCTTCCACAACCGTCACGCGGCCTTCGTAGAGAGAGGCGGATGCGTGCTCCGGCCCCCACTTCTCCGAGCCCGCCATGGGATGGCTGCCCACGAACGGCCGCGCCTCGGGCCACCGCACGGCGGCGTGGGCGCAGATGGCGCTCTTTGTGCTCGCCACGTCGGTAATGACGGCGCCCTCTTGGCAGACGGGCGCGACGGCGTCGATCATCGGCGCAACCAAGGCGGCGGGGGTGCAAATGACGACCAAGTCGGCGTCCTCGCAGGCCGCGGCGGGGTCAAGGCCGCCCTCGTCAATCGCGCCAACGCGCAACGCGCCGTCGACCGTGGCCTGGCGGTGGCCCACGCCGCGCACCAGGCGCGCAAGACCCCGTTCCTTCAGGGCGAGACCCAAGGAGGCGCCGAGCAGGCCCGGCCCGATGATAACGGCGGTGTCGAAGCGGCGGGCTGTCATGCCGCCGCCACGGCGACGCCGATGGCCTCGGGCAGGGTGAACGCGCCGAGGTACAGCGCGCGCCCGACGATGACCTCGTCCACGCCGGCGGGGGCCAAGGCCGCCACCGCGCGCACATCGGCAAGAGACGACATGCCGCCGGAAGCCGTAACGGGTATCCCCACCGCTTCCGCAACGGCCCGCGTCGCCTCGATATTCGGGCCCTGCATCATGCCGTCGCGCAAGATGTCCGTATAGATGATGCGGGCCGCGCCCGCCTCTTCCACTTGCCGGGCGAATGACACGGCGTCCGTATCGGTCACGTCCACCCAGCCGCGCAAGGCGACGCGGCCATCCTTCGCATCGATGCCGACGGCGATGCGCCCAGGGAAGGCCGTGGCCGCTTCCCGTAGCAAGGCGGGATCCGCATGGGCGGCCGTGCCCAGAATCACGCGGTCGGCCCCGGTAGCGAACACCGCCTCCACCGCGGCCATGTCGCGAATGCCGCCGCCCACTTCAAAGGGCACGCCAGCCTCGTGGATCGCGCGCAAGGCGTCGCCCGCGCAAAGATGGCCCGCCTTGGCGCCGTCCAGGTCGACAATATGCACAAGCGCGCCCCCGAGCTCATGCCATGTCACGGCCTGGGCCACGGGGTCGTCGGAGAATACGGTCTCCTGGCCGTAGTCTCCCTGGAGCAGGTTTACGCAGAGCCCGCCCCGGATGTCCACCGCCGGAACGATCCGCATGCTATGACGCCGGCTCCATGTTCGCCTTCACGAAATCGACGATCTCGTTGAAGCGGGCCTCGTCCGTCGCCGCGATCTCCGCGAGCATCTT
>SLHB01000436.1 GCA_007136375.1 Candidatus Hydrogenedentota bacterium | reverse complement strand
TTCTGGCGCTGGTGTTGGCGGGTTGCGCCGCCACCGGCCCGCCGCTGGTGGATTTCGCCGAGTTGCGGAATGTACGGGAAAGCGGCCACGAACACACGGGCGAATGGGAACACACGGCGAACGGGCTGGTGAACGCGCTGCCGGCCGGCGTGCCGCCGGAACACATTCAGACGGGCGAGGGCGGCGCTGGCGTGAGCATGGCGCTGGTGGACGGCTTCCAAGCCCGCGATTTGGTCATCGAGGCGTTGGTGGAGTTCGAGGCGGGCGCGGCGCCGGGATTGCTGTACCGTGTGCGCGAGAGCGGCGGCGTGGTCACCTCCATGTTCATGGCGGTGCTCAATGTCGACGGCGCTCATCTCTGGCGTTTTCAGGACGGCGAATGGATACGCGTCTACACGGACGTGCGCCCCATGCAGCCGGAGCAAACCTATCACTTGCGCGTCGCGACGGACGGCGCGGAGATGTCGGTCTATGTCAACGGCGAGCGCTTGTTCACGGCGCAGCATCCGTCCCTATTGCATACGGGCGGCGCGGGCATCAGCGCGCGCGAGGGCGTCTGCCGGTTCAATGACCTTCGCGCCGCGTCCCGGGACTGAGGCGGACCGCGTTGGACCTTCCCGCGTTTTCGTAAGAGGATTCTCCATGATCAAGAGCAAGCCTTGCGCGCGCCCTGGCGCGCCGGTGGGCGTGGCGCTGGCGGCGTTAGTGGTGTGTCTTGTTCCATGCTTGGCGCCGGCGAGCGCCGTGGCGTCCACGGTGTCGGGCCACATCGTGGGGCCGGACGGCGCCGCAGTCGAGGGCGCGCAGGTCTTTATTGAATCTGGCATGGACGCCGATCTCATCCGCGCCGTCACGGGGAGCCAAGGCCAGTTCGCCTTTCAGGGCGTCGCGGCGGGCCGCGCCGGCGTGTTCGCTATCGCGGACGGTCAGGCCTTTGGCGGGCGCACCGTGACCGTCGGGACCGACGACGCCGTCACCGGCGTGGGCATCCGCCTGGAGCCAGCCGGCAACATCCAAGGGACCGTATCCAACGAAGACGGCGAGGCTGTCGAAGGCGCGCGCATCACCCGCGTGGCGCTCCTGGGGTCCGATCCCGTGGGCATTCCCTTGGCGAAGCTGCAAGCCTTTGGGTTCGAAGAGCCCCGGTCCGGCGCGGGCGGCGCTTTTTCCGTTGGCCGTTTGCCCCAGGGCCGTCAGATAGCGCTAAAGATTGGCCATCCCCAATACGCACAGAAGGGCGTGGAAGGCGTGACCGTTGGCACGGAGAACGTGCGGGTCGCGTTAGACCCCGGCACGCTCGTGCGCGGCGAGGTGGTCTCCCGCGACGGCTATCCCGTCAACAACGCCTCCGTCGTGTTCACCAACGCCGAGCCGCCCCATGACAGCGTCCTTTCCCAGAGCAACAGCCAAGGCGAATTCGCCGTGCGTCTCGGCGAAGGGGCCTACGCCTTCCGCGCCGATGCCGGCCGGTACAGCAGCCCCGCCTGGCAGCAGATTGGCGTGAGCCGCGAGCACCCCCAGATCCGGGTTACGATTACCGTGGCGGCCAAGGGGCGCATCACGGGCGAGATCCTGGACGCGTCCACCCAGGAGCCCGTCGCTGGAGCGCGGCTACGCTTGGACGCGCAAGGGAGCCGCGCCGCCGTGGTGCGCACGGGCGCTTCGGGCCGGTTCAGCGTGGACGCCACCGTGGGCGAGAATATCCTCCGCTTCGAGTCCGCCGCGGGTTATCAGCCCCCCAGCGACCGCGCCTTCCGCGTGATGGTGAGCGAGGAGGAAGAGGTCGAGCTGCCAACGATGTGGCTGGCCCGCGTGCCCGCCTTTCGCGTGGAAGTGGTGGACGCGGAGATGGAGCCGGCGCCCGGCGTCGTGATCACGGTGCTGCGGCCCGCGCAATTCGGTTGGCGCGTCACGGACGCCGATGGAGCCGCCACGATTCAGGTGGCCGCGTTGCCCGAGGACGGTCCCATCATCGGGTTGGCGGAGCATCCGGATCGGCCCGAGGGCGCGCTGTTCGCCTTGGAGCGGCAAGACGCCGGAGGCGCGCGCGTGCAGTTGTTGCCCTTGGAAACGGTGACGGGCCGCGTGGTCGACGGGCGCGGCCGCGGCCTGCAAGGCGCCGCCGTGGCGGGCATGTTGTATGAAGACGCGGAGACGGCCTCCGTGCCCCTGTGGCGGACCGTGTCCCAGAGCGACGGCCGCTTCGAGTGGCCCGCGGCCCCGGCGCGGACGCCCCTGCAAATCGTGGCGGCGGCGGGCGCCCATTCGGGCGGCGCGGAGGATGTGTACGTTACGGGCGAGTCCGGAGAGATGGAGGTCGCGCTCTCCGGCGCCGGTCAGGGCGATTCTCTCCTCGGCAAATTGTTGGAGTGGGAAGGCTTGCCGCGGCTGAGCGGGCCGCCGCCAGAAGGGGACGGCCGGCCCATGGTGTTGGTCTATTGCGCGGCGGCGGAGGCGGAGATGACCGCCGCCGGTGTGGCCGCCGCGGCGGAAGTGTGGGAGCGTCTCGGCGTGGGCGCGGCCGTTGTGGCGGACGGACCGGTGGAGCTGTCCAGCGCCGGGGCGCCGGTGCTGCAAGGCGCGCCCCCGGGCGCCGCGCGAACCTATGTGCTCGACAGCGGCGGGACCGTCGTATTCGAAACCTTCGGGCTGCCGCCGTTGCAAGCCGTGCGCGGCTTGGCCGCATCCGAGTGATCGGGCGGATCCGCGGGCGCATAGACCAATAAGGCAGGACAACGCGGGAGGAACCATGATCCGGCAACAACGTCCGAACTTGGCAAACCTGGCTGGAGCCGCGGTGATGATGACGATCCTTGCGGCCCATTCCGCCCAAGGCGCCGTTCACTCCTTTGAGCTGACGGGCACGGTGCGCGATTATCAGGGCCAACCCGTCGAGGACGCCCGGGTGTGGCTGACCCAGGACCGGCGCGTGCGCGTGGGCGCGACCGGCGCCGGCGGCGTCTTCGCCTTCGGCGATGTGCGAGAGGGCCATGTCGAGGTGGTGGCGTGGAAGGACGGGTACAGCCTGGGCGGTGTAAGCGCGAGAATGGCCGGGGACGCCGACGTGGATGTCTGGCTCATGGAGCCCGGCGAGATGGAAATCCGCGTCATTAATTCGGACTTCCAGCCTTTGGCCGGCGCCCGCCTCAAGAGCATGACCGTGGGCGACCACTTTCACGTCGCCGTCGAGGATCTCGTCCGCGAAGGTTTCCCCGCCATCCGCAGCGACGACGAGGGGTTCATGACCATTCCTCACCTGCCCCGCCACAGCCACATTTCCTGCATCATCGACCACCGGGGGTATGCCGAGAGCCACGTGGCCTACCTTCCCGTGGGGCGGGTTCAAAACCAAGACATTCCTCTCTACCCTGGCGTCCCGTTGCGCGGCCGCGTCACCGGCCCGGACGGTCAGGGCGTGGAGCGGGCCCGCGTGACCTTGTTCCGCTTCGGCTCGACGGGGCTGCGGAAGTTTTCGGACCAGTTGACCGACAGCGACGGCTTTTACGCGGTCACCGCGCCCCGGGGCGACTATCACGTCGCCGTCCGTCATCCCGAGTACGGCGCGCCCGAGCCCGTCGAGACGTCCTTGCAGCGGGACGCGGAGGACAACATCGTCAATCTCCAGCTTGTCCCGCCCGTGTACATCCAGGGGACGGTGGTGGATGAGGAAGGCGAACCCATGCCGGAAGTTGGCGTCGTGTTCTTCAAGGAGGACATGATCTTCGCGGAATCGGTCACGCAAGAGGACGGCCAGTTCCGGCTGCAAGTCGGCGCGGGGGAGGGCGCTGTCCGCGCCTTGCCGCCCGACGGCTATATGGCGGAGCCCTTCTCGGATGTGCTGGTTCAGGCGGGAGGCGGCGAAAACATTGATGTGGAGACGCTGGAGCTAAAGCGAATGCCCGAAATTCATGGCGTCGTGCGCGCTGGCGGCGAGCCCGTGGAGGGCGTGTTGATTTCATCCCTGGACGCCGATCCGCCTCTGTGGCTTCTGAGCGGCGAGGACGGCGCCTTCTCTCTGCGCCTGTCCCGGATGCCCGACCCGGAGGAGGCCGTGGCTGTGTTCCGGGCCGAACATCCCCTGCGGTTCCTGCGGGGCCATTTTGAAGTGGACCTGCTCGACCCGGCCCCGGCCCAGGTCGCGCTGGAGCCCTTTCAACCCGAACATCCAGGAGAAGCGGGTGAGACCTCCCGGAACAACATGGAGCCCCTCGTGGGCCATCCCGCGCCAGAGTGGCATACCAGCGCGTGGTGGAACGCCGAGGATCTCAGCCTTGAAGATCTCCGGGGCCGGGTGATTGTCCTCCTATTCTGGGGCGGCTTCGACCTGACCGGCGACGGTTTCCACCGAATCGAGGAGATGCGGGCCTTGCATGCGTTGTACGAGGACGCGCCCGATGTCGTGGTTGTCGGTATTCACGACGCCAGTCTGGAAGCCGCGGATGTCGAGGCGTACGTGCGGCGGTTCGGCATCGAGTTTCCCGTGGGCCACGACGTGGAGTCGGCGCGGACGTTTCAGGAATACCGGGTCACCTACCTTCCCGAGGTGGCCATCATCGATGGCCATGGCCGGCTGCAGTTCTACGGAGTCGCGGGCCGGGTTCCCGAGCTGGTCAAGGCGCTGCGCCGAGAATAAGGGGGATCTGGGAGTGCAGAAACGCTCTTGAAACGGTTTTTGCTCGCTTCGAGCGAAGGGTGTTGCGTGTTTCTGTGGTGTTTCGGCTGTTTCTTTAGTATGTTATCGGCGCTTCGTGCGCTTGCGGCCGCAGCAACGCTTAAACTTGCGGCCGCTGCCGCAGGGGCATGGCCCGTTGAGGGAGGGGCCATGACGTTCGCTCCCATGGCTGTCGGCCTTGCTGTTCGCGTAGGCCATCACATTGGCGGGCGGCCGTCCGGCCTGGAGCTCCGCCGCCATGAAGCGCATGTAGGGGTCGATGTGGTTGAAGAAGCGCTGATACCCCGGGCATAGGTAGTTGATGGGCGGGTCGCCGGGGGCCGTGGGGACGAAGCGGTACTTCGGGCAGCCGCCGTTGCAGGCGAAACGGACGGCGCAGCTCTGGCAGGCGGGGGGCAGCGTCTCTTCCTTGGCGGCGCCGAAGGCTTCCTGCTCGCCGCAATGGACGAGCATGTTGAGGGGCGCTTCGAGGATATTGCCCCGGTGGTGTTCGGGGTAGACGTAGTGATCGCAGGCGTAGACGTCGCCGTTGTGCTCGATGACGAGGGCGTTGCCGCAGCGGCGCGAGAACACGCAGAGGCCGGGATCGTAGCCAACCCAGGCCTCCAACGCGGTGTCGAAGTGTTGCACGAAGATCCGGCCCACATCGCGTTTCACCCATTCATCAAACACGCCCACCAGAAACCCGCCGAAGTCTTCCGCGCCCACCGTGGCCGGATGTAGCTCTGGCGGCGCCGCGCCGTTTTCCGAGTCCCGTGGCTCTGGAAATCCGCCCGGGACGGCTGGCTCCACGATGGGAATGAACTGGAGATAACGGCTGCCCACGTCCTTCAGAAACCTGTAGATTTCCTTCGGCTTCCCGGCGTTCTTGGCGTGGAGGCAGGTGAGGGTGTTGTACTCCACGTTGTGGCGTTGCAGGGCTTCCAGGCCGTGCATGACCTTGTTGAAGACGGGCCGCCCGCCGCGATCCACGCGGTAGGCGTCGTGGATGGGTTCCGGGCCGTCGATGGAGATGCCGACGAGGAAGCCATGCTCGGCGAGGAACGCCGCCCACTCGTCGTCGAGGAGGACGCCGTTGGTTTGGAAGGCGTTGTGGATGGTTCGCCCGTTGGCGTGCCGGGCCTGGAAGCGCACGACGTCCTCAAAGAAATCGCGCCCGGCCAGGGTGGGCTCGCCCCCTTGCCAGGCGAAGTGGACTTCCTTCGCCGGTTGCGCCTCGATGTACTGGCGGATGAAGTTCTCCAGCACGTCCGGCGGCATGAGCCACTGCTTCTGGCTGGGATAGTACTCCGCCTTCGCCAGGTAGAAGCAGTAGGCGCAGTCCAGGTTGCAGCCGGGCCCCGTAGGCTTCGCCATGATGTGGAAACCGCGTTGACGCTGCGATCCCGTTACGGGCATGGGGTCGTCTCCCTTGTCTCCTCCGGCGGCTGGCGCGTCTTTAGATTAGGGGTGGGGGCTCCGCGCGCCGCAGATGGCGCTTAGGGCACAATGCCCGCACTTCCCGGCGTCCAGCGGCGTTTCCGTACAGGTCTCCCCGGCTTGGTCTTGCCAGCGCGCGCGCCATTCCCGGATTCCCACCCAAGCCGCTAGGATGACGAATATGGCGCCCGTTGCGGCCAGGTGCGCGAGCATGGCCTATCCTCCCAGACCGGCGAAGCCCATGAAGGCCATGGACAGGATGCCGGCGATGATCAGGGTGAGCGCGGCGCCTCGGGCGAAGCTCGGGACATCGGCCAATTCGAGTTGCTCGCGCAGGCCGGACATGAGGATCAAGGCCAAGGTGAAGCCGACCCCGCCGCCGATGGCGTAGGTCAGGGTTTGCATGAAGTTGTACTCCCGCGCCGTGGCGAAGAGGGCCATGCCCATAATGGCGCAGTTCGTCGTGATGAGGGGCAGGAAAATGCCCAGGGCCCGGAACAAGGTGGGGCTGAACCACTTGATGAACATCTCCACCAACTGGACGGCGGACGCGATAACGGCGATGTAGGCGATGATGCGGAGATAGGGCGCGTCGAAATAGATGAGGATCTGGTTGATGGCGTAGGAGCAGACGCCCGCGACGAGCATCACGAAGATGACGGCGAAGCCCATGGGCACGGCGGTCTCGTTCTTGGCCGAGACGCCGAGAAAGGGGCAGATGCCGAGGAAGGACGCCAGGACCAAGTTGTTTACCAGGGACGCGTCCAGCAGCACATATGTCAGGGAATCGGGGTTCATGCAATCAATCTCCCGCGGCCGCTTCCGCTTCCGCTTTCTTCCGGTCCGAACGCTCGCGGGCCCAGGCGAAGAGCAATAGCCACCCGCCCAGCACCAGGAAGCCGCCCGGCGGCAGAATCATGATGGCCCAGGGTTGGAAATTGGGGCCGAAGAGGTCCACGCCCGCGAAGCTGCCGCTGCCAAGGATCTCCCGCACGGCGCCGAGGCAGAAGAGGGCGAAGGTGAATCCGGCGCCCATGCCCAAGGCGTCGAGCATGGCCCGGGGGAGAGGATTCTTCGAGGCGAAGGCCTCCGCGCGGCCCATGATGAGGCAGTTGACGACGATAAGGGCGATGAAGGCGCCGAGGTTCTCGTAGAGCTCCAAGCTAATGGCTTGGATGGAATACTCGACGATGGTCACGAAGGTGGCGATGATGACGATGAACACGGGAATGCGCACCTGCTTCGGAATGAAGCTCCGCAGCAGGGAAATCAGGGACGTGGACATAAAGAGCACGAAGGTCGTCGCCAGTCCCATGGCCAGAGAGTTCATCACTGTGTTCGTGACGGCCAACACGGGACACATGCCCAGGAGGCTGACGAAGACGGGGTTTTCGCGCCAAAGCCCCTTCAAGAACACATCGGCCTCCAGGACCGGCGGCTCTCCAGGCGTGAAGGTGTCTTGCTTCGGCATCACCGCGCTCCTTCGATAATGTCCAGGTGTTCCAGGATATAGGGGACCCGTTCGCCGACGGCCCGGTTCAGCATGGTGACCACGGCGTCCACGGAGATGGTGGCCCCGGAAATGCCGTCGACCTCATGGGGCTGGGTCTTCGCGCCTTCCTGGACGCCCCGGATGGGTGGATCCAATTCCCCGGTATCCGGGTTGATCCGCGCCTGAAGCCCGTCGAAATTCGCCAGGAATTCGGGATCCCACGCGATTTTGTCGCCGAGTCCCGGCGTTTCCCGGTTTTCCATAACCCGGAATCCTATGATTTCCTGGGCGTTCGGATCATAGCCAAACAACGCCCGAATCACGTCTTGGTACCCTTGGGCGCTCGCCCGCAGCGCGACGCCCGCGAAGACGCCGTCCGCGTCGAAGCCGGCGTAGAAATCGGCGTCGCCCAGGGCCTGACCTTCCTCCAATTCAGCCGGAGGGGCGCCGTTCCGTATGACAAAGGCGGCGCGGCTTTCCGCGCCCGGGAGCACGTCGAAGATGGCTTCCTGGAGCAAGGCCTCTCGGTTCGCCTCGATGATGGGCAACGTAGCCTGGTAGACCATCACCAGAAGCAGGCCCGACAAGGCCGCGACGGCGCCAAGCGCGCCGATCATGTGGGCGCTGTTGCCGGCGGCCGGTCTGGGCGGCTGTTGTTCCGGCGGCTGCCCCTCCGGAGAAGGCGCGGTTGCGTAGGTCATGTCCCGGTGTCCTTGGCGCGCCGCTCGCCGTAGATGCGCGGCTGCGTGAATTGGTCGATGTGGGGCGCCGCGGCGTTCCCCAGCAGAATGGCGTACATGATGCCTTCGGGGAGCCCGCCGAGGACCCGGATGGCGAAGGTGATAACGCCGATGAGCGCCCCATAGACCCACATGCCCTTGTGTGCGGTGGGGGAGCCCACCATATCGGAGGCCATGAACAGCGCCCCGAGCATGAGCCCTCCGGACAGCAGGTAGAAGAAGGGATTCGGATGCTCCACGGGGTCGACGGCGTAGTAGATCGCGCCCAACAACAGCATGGTGAGGAGAATCGAAGCGGGGATCCGCCAGTTCATCATGCGGCGGGCGATGAGATAGAAGCCGCACAGGATGATCAGCAGGGCGGAGGTCTCGCCCATGGAGCCCGCTGTCGTCCCGATGAACAACTGCGTCAGGGGCGTCGCCTGGTGCTCGAACTCCATGAGGGCCAGGGGCGTGGCGCCCGTAAACCCGTCCACGCCGGCGGCCCGCACGAAGTCCACCACGCCCGCCGGCGTCATGAATGGCGGCGCCATCGTCGATGGAATGAGCTGGGTGAAGCGGCCTTCGAGATAAGGGGGCGTCCAGGTGGTGATCGCGACGGGAAAGGACGCCTGCAAGAAAGCGCGGCCCACCAAGGCGGGATTGAAGGAGTTGAAGCCCAATCCGCCGAACAGGGCCTTGCCCATGGCGATGGAGACCACGCCGCCCACGGCGCCCATCCACAAGGGGAAGCCCGGCGGCAACGTGAGGGCCAAGAGCATGCCGGTGATGACCGCCGTGTTATCGCGAATGGGCGATTCATTGCCGGAAAGCCGGTAGATGAGATCCTCGGTTGCAACACAGGCGGCCGTGCAGACGAGAAGGAGCAGCAAGGCGCTGAGGCCGAAGGACCACACCGCAAACAAGCAGATGGGAACCAAGGCCCAAGCCACGTTCGCCATGATGACGTCGGTGGTCACCTTGTCCTTCAGGTGCGGGGAAGGCCGGAGCTCCACAGTGTCGATGCCGACGGTCATTTCTGGGCGGCCTTTCGTTCGCGGAGCAGTCCCTTGGCCACACGGAAGTATTGGACCAACGGGATGTTCGAGGGGCACACATAGGCGCAGCAGCCGCATTCGAAACAGTCCATGAGATGGAAGGCCTCCATCTCTTCATGCCGTCCCTTCCGCGCGAGGATACCCAGTTCAGAAGGGTTCAGGAGCATGGGGCACGCCTCCATGCAACGGCCGCACTTGATGCAGGGGTAGGTCTTGCCCCGCCGGGCCTCCAGCTCTTTCGCCGTCAACACCAAAATACCCG
>SLHB01000125.1 GCA_007136375.1 Candidatus Hydrogenedentota bacterium | reverse complement strand
ACGGGCGGGTTGTGGCGCGCCGCTCGCTCCAAGACGCCCAGGGCCATATCGTAGGTGTAGCGTTTGCTGCGGATTACGGGGTACAGGCTTTCGACCGTTTCGATGTTATGGCCGAACACCTGCGGCTGGGAGCGCAACACGATGTCAATGGCGTCCGGATCCCCCTCGAAGTCGGGCACGAGCAATTCCACCGATGTCGCTGGGTTCACGGCGCGGATGGCTTCGACGGTCGCGGCGATGTGGCCCGCGCCGCCGTCCGGCAGATCGTCGCGTGTGACGGACGTGATGACCGCGTGCTTGAGGCTCATGCGCCGCACGGCCTCGGCGACATTGCGCGGTTCGTCCGGATCCGGGGCTTCCGGCTTCCCGGCGGGCACGGAGCAGTAGCGGCAGCTCCGGGTGCATGTGTTGCCTAAGACCATGAGCGTGGCGGTGCGCCGTTGCCAGCATTCGCCGATGTTCGGGCAGTTGGCGCTTTGGCACACCGTGTGGAGCCCGAGATCGCCGATGAGCCCGCGGGTATCGGCAAATTCCCTGCCCGAGGCCCAGCCGCGCCGGATCCATTCGGGGAAGGGGGATTGGGTTGTCATACGGATAACCTCGCAGTGTTTTTGCTGGGGAAACAAACGTGGGGCGTGGGCGCCGGCGGCCAACTCACGGCGCGCATTATAACACGTCGCGCCGCTCCGGCGAAACGCGGTTTTCGGCGCCGGAGACGGTCGGCGGCTTCATTGGCGTGGCGCGCGGGCGTCCAGGATCGCCTGGCGCAGGCCCGCCGCCGCCTGGGTCACGTTGTCCGCGGCGGTGACAGCGGTGACCACCGCCACATGGCGCGCGCCCCGGCGCAGCACCTCGCCGATGTTATGGGCCTTGATCCCCCCCATCGTGGTGAACGGAATCCGTAAGTGGGGTTTTACCTCCGTGATCAAGTCCGGACCCACGGTCCCCGTCGAGACCGCCTTCGTCGCCGTGTCGAAGACGGGACCGATATTGACGTAGCTGGCGCCTTGCGCTTGGGCGGCCAAGGCTTCGTCGAGGCTGTGCGAGGACGCGCCGATGATCAATTCCGGGGCGATTCGGCGGGCGGCGTCCACGGGCAGGTCTTCCGCGCCTAAGTGGACGCCGTCGGCGTCCACCGCGAGGGCGATATCGACCCGGTCGTCCACAATGAGGAGGGCGCCCGCGTCGGCGGCGCTCCGGCGAAACCGTTCCGCCAAGCGGAACTTGTCGAGATCGGAGATGTCCTTCTCGCGGAACTGGACCAACTTCACGCCCGCGTCTAGCGCGGCGGCGAGGACGTCCTCCGGGGAGCGGCCGGTGCAAAAGGCGCCCGTGATGACGACGTACAAGTCGCTCTCGTCAAACCGGGCCATGCGCGCGGCGTGGTTCATTAACCGCCTCCGACGAAGCGGACCAGTTCCAGTGTGTCGCCGTTGTTCAAGGCGGTGGCCTCGTAGGCGTCCCGTTGGATGATGTCCTCGTTCCGCTGAACCACGGTCACATCGGGCTGTAACTCGAGAGCTTCCAGGAGGGCCTGGATCGTCGTTCCCTCCTGAATCTCGCGGGTTTCTCCGTTGATGGTGATGTTCATGGATGACTCCTTGCTCGGGGGCGTTCCGGATATAGCGAAGCGCGGCGCGGCCCCTGTTACGCGAGCGAATAGCCCGCGCTCTCGGCGCTGTCGAAGGCGTGATCGAAATCCTTCCACACCGGGTCGTAACCGGCGCCGCGGATGGCGGCGGCCACCTCTTGCGGGCTCCGGTGATCCTCGATGGCGAACTGCTCCAGCGTGCCTTCGCCGTGGGTGACGTAGCCGCCGGGCCGCGTTGACGAACCCGCGCTCATCGTGGTCACGCCCAAGGGGATCATGCGGTCGCGGAGGGCGGGCGCCTCCCGCGTGGACAGATTGAAGCCCGCTTCGGGCAACACGAGGCGTAAGGCCAGCATAAGTTGGACGAGCTCGCGGTCGCTCACGAGGCGGGGAATCTTGAAGCGCTCGGGCGCGTGTTGCAGCCGGGGAAAGCTAAGGGACAGCGCGCTTTGCCAGCAGGTGCGTTGGACATGCAGCCCGTGCACGGCGAGATAGAATGCGTCCACGCGCCAATCGGCCAGGCCGAGAAGGGCGCCAATGCTGAGCCGCCGCACGCCCGCCTTGCCCGCGCGTTCGATGGCGCCGAGGCGATAGACGTAGTCCTTCTTCTGCCCTAGGAGATGAACCTTCTTGTATACCTCCCGGTCGTAGGTCTCCATGTAAATGGTGACGCCGTCGAGCCCGTGTTCCGCGAGATGGCGGTAGTCCTCGTGCTCCAGCGAATGCACTTCGATGGCGACGGAAGGAAAGTACGTCCGGGCAATGTCCACCGCCTGGGCGATGTAGCCGACAGGCGTCACCCGGGGCGCCTCGCCGGTCAACAGCAACACGCTCTGAAAACCCAGCTCCGCTAGGCGCTGACATTCCCGGTGGATCTCGTCCGGTTTGAGGGTGACCCGGCGCTCCTTGATCCCGCTGCGCACCGCGTAACCGCAATAGGCGCAATCGGCGCCGCATACGTTCGAAAGGTATAGCGGCACGTAGAGGCCGATGGTCCGCCCGAAATGGCGCCGGGTCAAGCGTTGTGCTTCCCGCGCCATGGGCTCCAGCCGTTGCGCCGCCGCCGCGGAGAACAGGATCGGCAGGTCCCGGAGCTCCCGCTCTTCCTGCGCGAGCACACGGTCTACGTCCGCCAGGGAAGCAGACTCCACCTGCGCCAGGATGCGCTCCTGGGGCCAACGTTCGATAGCGTGCAATACTTCCACGTTTGTTTCTCACCTCTGGGGATCGCGGACCGCCCGGGGGAGGGGTCTCCCGGGGCGCCGGAAGCTGGTCTACGCGCCGCTGGGCGCCTGCTCTTGGAGGAAGCCCGTCAACGGCGAGGACGCCTCGGCTCGATCACGGGACGGACCCAAACCCGCGCGCCACGCCATGCGGCCGGCCTCGGCGGCCATGGCGAAGGCCTTCGCCATGGAGCCATGGTCTTCCGCGTCGGCTAAGGCCGTGTTCACGAGGACCGCGTCCGCTCCCATTTCCATGCTTTCCGCCGCGTGGGATGGCGCGCCAAGACCGGCGTCCACCACCACGGGCACTTCGCTCTGTTCTATGATGATGCGGATCATGTCCCGGGTTTGGAGGCCGCGGTTGCTGCCAATGGGCGCGCCGAGCGGCATCACAGTGGCCGTCCCGGCCTCCTCCAGGCGTTTGGCCAGGACGGGATCCGCTTGGATGTAGGGCAAGACGGTGAACCCTTCCTTGATGAGCATCTCCGCCGCCCGCAGCGTCTCCACGGGGTCCGGCAACAGGTAGCGCGGCTCGGGCGTCAGCTCCAGCTTCACCCACGGTTCGAGGCCGGCGGCGCGGGCCAACTTCGCCAAGCGCACGGCTTCCTCCGCCGTGCGGGCGCCGGAGGTGTTCGGCAGCAAGAGCTGCTTCGACCGGTCCACCGCCGAGAGCATGTCGTCGGCCGCGGGTTGGCTCAAGTCCACGCGGCGCAACGCCACGGTGACGATCTCCGCGCCGGAGGCTTCGATGGCCGCTCGCAGCGCGGCGGCCGAGGGAAACTTGCCGGTGCCTATCATGAGCCGCGACGTGAATTCGCGTCCGGCTATGCGCAGAGGATCCGCTGTCATTGATTGCTCCAAGGGGCTGTGCACGTGTTCCGCTGGGGATGGCCAAACCGTTGGTGGCGCTTGGCGGACTGCGTTCCACACACTACATCTAATGAAAACAAGCAGCGCCCGGAAGGAATTTCGCACGGAAACGGATGCTCCGGGTGGTTGAGGGCGCGTGCCGCCTGCCCCGCGAGCCGGAAGTATAGCACACGCTCCGCGGAGCCCGCCATGGGCGGCGGCGCGGGAAAGCGGATATCAGCCGCTGGACGCTTCGCGGACGCCCCGCAATGCATCCGGCAAATCGCCGAGGTTGGACAGCGTGACGGCGCCGATGGGTTCGAGCACGTCCTTGTAAGCCGCCGCGCTCGCGCCGCCCGCGAGGATCGCCGTGTCGCGGCGCAGTATCTTGCGGAACTGGCGAAGCTCCCGGGGCAGGTGGGGATCGTCCGGGGGAAACACGATACTCAGCGCCACGGCGCGGGCCCGGCGCACTTCGGCGGCGATGCAGACCTCCTCAATGGGCACGTTGGGCCCCAGATAGGTCACGCGCCAGCCCTCGGACGCGGCGACTACCGCCGCCATCAGCGCGCCAAGCTCGTGGTCCTGCCGGGGCGGCGTGCCGGCAATGAGATCTGGCGCGCCCTCCGGCGGCTCGACGTTGCGGAGGATGTCGCCTAGAAAGGTCCGGACAAGGGCCGAGGCCATGTGTTCTTGGGCGACCCGCACTTTTCCCGCGCGCCACGCTAACCCTATGCTGTCCATGAAGGGGGCGGCCACCTCCTCGAGAAAGGGGAGCACGCCCAAGCTCAGGCTTGCCCGCGCCATCACTTCTTCCAAAGCCAGCGCGTCCAGACGGCCAATGGCGGTGAAGGCGCTCTCCACGAAGAAGCTTGCGGCCTGCTGTCCCGTTCCGCTCGCGGTTTTCGCCGCGTCGCCGCCGACCCTGGCGGCCCGGGGAGTGTCGTGGGCGGGCTCCGTGACGAGCTGCATGATCTCTTCGTCTGGAAGCGCCGCTATCCGGCTTATGGAATGGCCAAGGGCGACGGCTTGGCGCAACAGGCGCAGCCGTTCGATGTCCGCGTCTGAATACAGCCGGCGGTTCGTGGGCGTGCGGCGGGGCGTCACCGCGCCGTACCGGCGTTCCCAAATCCGGATCACATGGGGCGACAGGCCCGTCATGCGGGCTGCGGCGCGGATCGGATGTATAGGGTTCAGGGGAGGCATCGCTCACACTATACCGGACGGCGATCCGGATGTCCATAACTTTCGCCGTGTTTCGGTGCTGGTGTCTAGAAAAAGTTGATAATTTGTTTTAAAAAGTCCGGAGATGGCGCAGACTGTTCTGAATTTTTCTTGACATATAGCGGACGGACGGATATACTCTGATCGAACGCTGGACATCGTGCTCCCTGGGCGGGCGTCCCCCTCCACGACGTGGCCGCCTCCCCATGGGCGCTCGACGGACTCCGGCATAAGCCGTCGGCGAATTGCGCACCGCTCCTCCATATCCGCCGAGGGCTTTCGGAGATACGGCGAGCGTCTGGCCGGGCGCCTCCCGGGCGCCTATTTCCCGCTCTGGGAGCCGATTTCAGCGTTGCCCATGGCGGCGCGCGGCGGCGGAACGGACCGCGCCGGCGTCTCCATGAGGCCGGTTCAGGGACGCTTTGGCTGTCCCATTAGGAGGTGATAATGCAACTGCGTTCATTTCTGCCCGTCCGGATGGTGAACTGGCCAACCCCGGCGCCTCCTGTCGCCCGCCTCGGCTTTCTCGGGCGTCTATTCGACCGTCTTTCACGGGCGTGGCGTCCGAAAGAGAGCAGTCGCCGATATACCGTGCGGATCGTTCCGGACCCTGCCGCGCGTGGCGGTTCGACTCGACCCGTTCCCATTCCCGTTCGCCACATTCCCGAGCGCCGTCCCTAGGGCAGAGAACAGGGGGATCGCATGGCTAGTGTATTCCGGCGCGAATGGACCGAGGCGCGATGGATCCAACTGGAGCGATCCACCCGGGCGGCCATACAGGGGAGCGGCTCCGAACGAGAGGCGTGGCGCCGGATCAACCGAAGCGCGCGCTGCGTGCTACGCGCTTTCAGCACCAGTTTCTTTCTTGTTACGCGTTTCTTGCCTCCGGAGAAACGGGAGGCCGTGGAGATCATCTACGCGGCGGTGCGCTATCCGGATGAAGTGGTGGATACCTTCCCCTTGAGCGCCGAGGAACGAAGCGTCCGGCTGGATGTTTGGCGCGGCGCCTACGCGCGCGCCCTGACGCGCCGGTCCCTTAGGGAGTCCGTGGACGCGGAGTCGCCCCTGTTTCCGGCGGCCTTTGCGGCGGTGGTTAAACGCTACGGCATTCCCCACGAGCATTATGCGAGCTTTCTGGACGCCATGGAGCGGGACATCCGGCCGAAGCCGTTTCCGGCCCTGGACGCCCTGGTGGACGAGTACATCTATGGGAGCGCCATCGTGGTGGGGTATTTCCTGGCTCATGTCTACGGGCCGTCGGCGCCGGGCGAACTGCCCCGCGCCCTAGCCGCGGCGCGGAACCTCGGCATTGCCCTTCAACTCACGAATTTTACGCGGGACATTGGAGAAGATTGGCGCCGCGGCAGGGTGTACATGCCGCTGGACCTGCTGGAATACGAGGGGATCCATGAGCTTCGTCCCGGCGACCCCGCGCAGCGTGAGCCGCTTGCCCGGGCGGCCGCTCGATTGACGGCCATCGCTGAAGCCCACTACGCGGAGGCCGAGGCCAATCTCGACGCCTTCGCCGCCGACAGCCGCACCGCGATTCACGCCTGCATCGACGTGTACCGGCAGCTCAACCAGCGGATAGCCGCGAATTCGCGAGGCGTGGCGCGGCGGGCCACGGTGCCCATGCGCCACAAGTTCCGCGTGTTGCCTCCGAGCAAGTATTGGCGCTTGCCCCTTGCGTATCTGAGCCGCTGACCTCTATGCCAACTCATTTCAGGGGCTCCCGCGGCGCGGCCGCGCCCGTCGCGATTATCGGCGCGGGTCTTGGCGGGCTTTCCGCGGCCATTCATCTGCGTCTTGCCGGACGCGATGTCCGCGTGTACGAAGCGAACGCCGCCCCGGGGGGGCGGGCGAGCCGCATCACGCAAGAGGGTTACACCTTCGACACGGGGCCGTCGCTCCTCAACTACCCCTGGGTGTTCGAGCGCCTCTTTGCCGCGGCGGGCCGCGACATGGCCGATTATGTAACGCTAACGCCCGTGGACCCCTCGGTGGCCTTCCGCTGGCCGGATGGGACCGCGCTCCAACTGTCCAGCGACTACCCCCGGTTGCTGGAGGCCTTCTCCCGTCTTGAACCGGGTTGTGGCCCCGGGTTGGCGGCCTTTTTCCAAGACGCCCGCGCAAAGTATGATCTTTCTTTTGACAAGCTTGTAACGCGAAACGCGGACAGTCCTTGGGCTTGGCTCGGCGCGCTGCGTCTGCGCGAGGCGGCCAAGCTCAGCCTGTGGCGAACCCTCTACGGCGAACTGGGCCGTTTCTTCCACAGCCGGCATATCCGCGAAGCCCTGGGGTCGTACGGCATGTACTTGGGCGGGTCGCCCTTCGATCTGCCAGGGATCTTCAGCATTCTCGCCTACGGCGAGTTGGCCCACGGCCTGTGGCTGCCCAAGGGCGGCGTCTACGGACTCGTCGAGGGCATGACCCAGCTGGCCCGGGAACTGGGAGTGGACTTTGTTTTCGGCGAACGCGTCCAAGGGATCGCCGTGAAGGATGGCGCCGTGGCCGGTGTTCGCCGCGCCGACGGGACGCTGGACCCGTGGCCCGTGGTGGTGTCCAACGTGGATACGCCCACGACGGACACCGTTCTTGTCGAGGACGCCGCGTTCCGCGCCGCCGGCGCCGAGCGGGCGGAGAAGCTGCGGATGACGCCGAGCGTGTTGACGTTCTACTGGGGCGTTGAAGGCGGCCCCGGCGCCCTAGGGCACCACACGATATTTCTTCCCAACGACTACCGGGGCGCCTTCGAGGATCTCTTTCACGGCGATGGCCCGCCCCGGGGGCTGCCGTTCTACGCGAGCGTGGCTTCGGAGACCGATCCGGATCTCGCGCCGCGCGGCTGTCATGGAATGTTCGTCCTCGTTCCGCTGCCCGTGCTGCCGGCCATGGGCAACGGGGAGCCTGCTTGTCCCGTGGAAGTCATTCGTGAGACCGTGCTGGAACGCCTCGCCGCGGAGGGCGCGCCCATTGAACCGAGCCGGATCGCAACGGAAACGGTGTGGACGCCCCGGGATTGGCGGGACCGGTTTGGCTTGTACCGGGGTTCGGCCTTCGGCGCCGCCCACACCCTGTTTCAGATGGGGCCTTGGCGGACCCCCAACCACGCCCGGGCGTTGCCAGGGCTGTACTATGTGGGCGCGGGCACGACGCCCGGCACGGGCATGCCTATGACCGTATTGAGCGGCATGATGACCGCCGAAAGGGTCGTTTCCCATGCATGTTGAGACGTATGGCGACGGGCCGGACGCCTACGTCGGCGTGCACGGCTGGGCGGGGAGTCACCGGACCTTCCGTCCCCTGGCGCGGCGCATGCCGGAGAGCGCCACCTTGTATGCGCTGGATCTGCCCGGGTGCGGCAAGACGCCGCCCCTGGAGGATTGGCGGCCGCCACGTCTTATCGACGCCATGGTGGAGACCATCGCCGCGCTGCCTCGGCGCCCGGTCACCCTCGTCGGCGCTTGCAGCGGCGCCACGTTGTCCTTGCTTTGCGCGAAGGAGCTCGGCGGCGCCGTTTCCCGTCTTGTCATGATCGATCCCTTCGCGGCTACGCCCTGGTATTTCCGCATATTTTTATGGGGCGCGTTTGGCCGCCGCGCGTACTTCACGGCCTTCGCGAACCCCCTCGGCCGAACGCTGACGAACGGCGCCCTCCGGCGGCGGCGCAGAAAGACGGGGCGGGCGAGCCTTACGCGGGCCTTTCAGCACGTAGACCACGATGTCACCTTGCGCTATCTTGCCCTGTTCAACCAGTTGGACGCGGTGAATCCCTTCCGGGACATGACCCTTCCCACGGACATTCTGTACGGCGGCCGCACCTTCAAGAAGGTGAAGGAGGCCGTGCGCTGTTACCAGGCCATGTGGCCTCACGCGCGGGTTTGGCCATTGCCCGCGGCGGGTCATCAACCCTTGGAGGAGGCGCCGGACGCCGTCGCGGACATCGTGTTCCAGAAATCGGAATCCTCGACGAATCCAACGGAGGCGGCATGCGCGAAGTCATGAGCGGCGGCGTCAACGGGATCGTTCGGAGATGACGCCGCTGACCCTCATCGCCGCCGCGCTCTGGCTTGGCTCGGCGAGCGCCTTGGCCATGGCCGCGTGGAACGCCGCCGCCTGGCCCCGCGTCGCCATGAACGCGGGAGACGCGCGATTGTCTGGAACGGTGTCCGTGCTTATCCCGGCCCGGGACGAAGGGGCCCACATAGGGCCTTGCCTGGAGCATGCCGCCGCCGAGGGCGCCGCTGTCGCCGAGATCTTGGTGTACGACGATCACAGCGCCGACGATACGGCCGCCGTGGTGACAGAGTGGTCCGCCCGGGATTCCCGCGTGCGGCTGTTGGCCCCGGCGCCGTTGCCGCCGGATTGGTGCGGCAAACCCTTCGCCTGCCTGTGTCTGGCGCAAGCGGCGTCCGGCGACTGGCTCTTGTTTCTCGACGCCGACGCCCGCCTGAAGCCGGGCGCTGCCGCGGCGCTCGTTGGAGAGGCGGAACGCCGCAACGCCACGCTGCTGTCGGCGTGGCCCGAGTTGACTCTCGCGAGCCCGTGGGAGGCGATCCTGATGCCCCTGCTCAACTTCACCGTGCTGACCCTGTTTCCAGCGCCCCTCTCCTTTCGGCAGGACTTGTCGGCCTTGGGCCTCGCCCATGGGGCGTGCATTCTCGTCTCGCGGGCCGTTTATGAGGCCAATGGCGGCCATGGCGCGGTCCACGACGCCGTCTTCGAGGACACCGCCCTCGCGCGGCATTGGCGGCGGAGCGGGTCGCGGGGTTTGTGCTT
>SLHB01000219.1 GCA_007136375.1 Candidatus Hydrogenedentota bacterium | reverse complement strand
GGATCGACTCGATGACGCTCATCTGTTTGTGTTGGCGTGTGTGGTCGCCTCAAGCGGTGACCGCGATGGGATCCCTGTTTCTCTCATGGAAGCCATGGCTGTCGGTGTACCTGTAGTCTCAACGGAGGTTACGGGAGTTCCTGAGCTAATTCGTACCGAAGAGAATGGTTTATTGGCGCCACCTCATGATGCGAAAGCTCTTGCCGAAGCGATGCGGCGGATGTTGTCGGATTCCAAGCACGCCGAAGAGATGGCTGCTCGGGCGCGGGAAACCATCGAAGAGATGTTTGACCTTCGCAAGAATGTTCAGGAGCTGCGGACGCTTATCGTGAACTATCATGGTGGACTTTAGTTCTTCGCCAGAGGAAGGGCGCGCGGCGGCGGGCCGGTAGGACTTAACAGACAACGGGATAAGGAGCGGCGCTTTTCATGAAAATACTATGCACGGGCGGGGCGGGCTATGTGGGCGGCGCGTGTATGCGTTGGCTGCTGCGGCACGGACACGACCCCATCGCCTTCGACAATTTGTCCATGGGCAACCGGGGATCCGTCCCGGCGGACCGGCTTGTTGTTGGCGACATCGAAGACCGGGACGCGCTGAGCAAGGCCCTGCGCGACCACGGCGCCGAAGCGGTCATGCATTTCGCCGCGCTGGCCTCCGTGCCGGAGTCCATCGAGGATCCGGAGGCGTATTACCGGGTCAACGTCGTGGGGACGAAGAACGTCTTGGACGCGATGCTGGACAACGGCGTGAAGCTCATCTTGTTCAGCAGTACGGCGGCCACTTTCGGATTTCACGCGGAGATGCCGCTCACGGAGGAATCGCCCCAGAGCCCCGAGACGCCCTATGGCACAACGAAGTTGGCGGCGGAGTGGCTCATCAAGGACTACGCCAAGGCCTACAACCTCGGCTATGGCCTGTTGCGTTATTTCAACGCGGCCGGCGCCGATCCCGATGGCGCCCATGGCGAATCGCGGGAGAAGGAGAGCCACCTTATCCCCTTGACCTTGGCCGTGCCCCTTGGCCACCGGGAGAAGCTGTTGGTGTACGGCGGCGCCTTCGATACGCGCGACGGGACGTGTATCCGCGATTACATTCACACCGAGGACCTCGCTCAAGCCCATCAGTTGACCCTTGAAGCCCTCAAGCCCGGCGTGGGCAAGGCCTACAATCTGGGCTCGGGCTCGGGCACCTCGGTCCTCGAAGTCCTGCGGGCCTGCGAACAGGCCGTGGGCAAACCCATAGCCCACGAGATCACGGATCCGCGGCCCGGCGATCCGGGCGTGCTTGTGGCGAGTTCGGAACGCATCAAGCGCGAGCTGGGGTGGAACCCCCAGTTCTCGGCGATCCAGCAAATCGTCGATACGGCGTGGCGTTGGCACGTCGATCATCCAAACGGCTACGGCGGGGCGCAATAGGCCGCGCCGAACCCACACGAGGCGAATGCACGTGAAACAAGACTCTGGCGCCGCGGACCAGCGCCCGGCCGCGTCACCCAGCGAGGCGTCGAACCGGCGCTACGTCCTCATCATGCCTTGCCGGGATGAGGAGACGTATCTCCAGCAGACGCTGGACTGCATCGCGGGTCAAACCGTGGCGCCGACGGAGCTGGTCATCGTCGATGACGGATCGTCGGACCGTACGGGCGAGATCGCGGACGCCGCGGCGGCGGCCCACCCATGGATCCAGGTGATCCACCGGGACAACCGCGGCGAACGCAAGGTGGGCGGCGGGGTCATCGAAGCATTCTACACCGGTTATTACGCCCTGCGCGTCAGCGACTTCGCCTATATCTGCAAGATCGACGCCGACGTGACCTTCGCCGAGGACTATTTCGAGCAGATCCTCGAGCGCATGGAGGCGGATCCCTGCCTCGGCGCCGCAAGCGGCAAGGTTTTCAATCCCGAAGGCGGCAAGCTCTACGAAGAACGCATGGTCGATGAGATGGTGTCGGGGCAGGTGCGCTTCTTCCGCCGCGCGTGCTGGGAGCAGATCGGCGGCTTCGTGCCCGAGGTGATGTGGGACGGCATCGACTTCCACCGGGCCCGCATGTTCGGGTGGACGACCCGGAGCTTCCGCGATCCGGAGCTCCGCATCCTCCACCACAGGCTCATGGGATCGTCCCATAGGAACGTTTTCCACGGCCGCATGCGTTGGGGAGGCGGTCAATGGTTCATGGGGACCCACCCCCTCTATATCCTCGCCAGCGGCGTTTACCGGATGTTCGAGCGGCCCTACGTCCTGGGCGGCTTGTTCATTGTCGTGGGGTACTTTGTCGCCATGCTCCAGGGTAAGCGCCGCTATGACGACGCGGCCTTCCGCAAGCACCTTCACGCGTGGCAGCTCAAGCGCCTTGGCCTTGGCTGGCTCGCGCCCGAGCCGCCCGCCGTAGGGGAATCCGGTGAACGTTCTGGAAGCGGGGACGACGCCTAGACTGCCGCGGCGGCCTCACTCGCCAAAGGGAATCGGCAGCCTGAAGGATCGCTCGGCGGTGTTGCCCGCCCGGTCCGTCGCCCGCAACACCAGATCGTGGCGCCCCTCCGGAAGGTCTTGGTCGCGTTCCCACTGCATGAGATCCTGCTCGGGATCGTAGCGCATAATCATCCATTCGCCGTTCAAGAAGGCCTCCACGGATGCGATTCCGCTCCCCTCGTCATAGACCCCCGCGCGGATGAAGGGCCGGCGTGTCGCCGCCGCGCCCTGGGGCAATATCACTTCGATGCCTCGAATGACGGGGTGGAGCGTGTCCTCCAGCGCAACGAAGGGGCCGAGCTGGCGCGTTGTGACGCGCAGGGCGTCGCCGTCCCGCTCCGTAGTGACAGGCGTCCAGCCTTCCTCGGTTCCACGGAAGAGGACGACGCGGCTCGGGTCTTCCGCCTCGCTCGCGGCAAAGGGGAAGATTATCTCGATGGGCGCGTCCAAGGGGAGGTTTGCCGGACCCGTGTGAAAGGGATAGCCCACGTCGGGAATGGGCGGGTCGATGGCCCGTTCGGGCAACGGCCGCGCCGTCATGATGAGCCGGCCAAAGGCGGCGTTCTCCGGGATCCGGACCGTGATGTGGGGGGCCTCTTCCGCCTCCTCTTCGCCCAAGTACAGCAGGGCCTCCCATTCCGGCGGCAGGTCCTCTGGAAGGTCCGGCGGCGGTGTGGGCTCAAAGGTGAACTCCGCCGCGCCGCCCCGGGGCGTCACGAAGTAGGTCTCCGAATAAGTGTCCATCCGCGGGTGGGTGACCGTGAGCACGACTGGCCCCGTCTCTTCCGCCGGCAGGTACGCGGCCCGGTAGGTGGTGTCGTTGATCCGCGCGAAGGTTCCCCCGGCCGCCGCGGGCACGCCGTCGATGTCCAGCTCGGGACGCTCCGGCTCGGGCTCGGAGAATTCCGCCGTGATGGTCAGCCACTCGCCATGGATCTCCACGGCCGCGTCCCCGTACGCGAAGGCCGGAGGTCCGCCAGGGGGCGGGGAAGGATCGCGGCTCGGTCCGTAGAGGAGGGGAATGGTGAGCGTCGCCGTGTTGCCCCCAAAGTCTTCCGCCTCCACCACGATTTCCGTGGAATCAGGAGTCACATTGAACCAACCCTGACCGGAGCTATGGCGGAAGTTCGGACTTTCGTTGTCCGGCCAGCGCCATTGCAGCAGGAAGCGGCCCTCGTTCGTGTAGCTGGGATGCCACGAGACCGCGCCGTGGTTCATGGCGCCGTAGGACAGGCGGTCGTTCTCGACGCGGAAGACTTCCTCGCCGTCCACGAGCGTCCGCAGCATGTACACGCCCATGTCGAACCCCCCTTCAATGGCGGGGTTCACCACGTCAACGGCTACGCCGATCGTTCCCCGGGCCCGGACGCGGCGGGTGCGGAACTGGCCCGCGGTGGATTGGCTCGTGGTGATGATGGCGGGCAACATGTCTCCCTCGACGCGGGCGTCGGGGTCGCCCGGGGCGAGGATCACCCGCCGGAATTGCGGCGTGGTCGTGTCCGGCCAGGATATGCCCGCTTGGCGCGGATCGATGGGGTCGTTCGCGCTGTCGCGCAGTTCGTAGTGGAGGTGGGGCGCGCCTACGCCCGTTCGTCCGCTCCACGCGACGCGTTGGCCGGGCTCCACCGGGAACTCACCCGTCTCCGGGTACAAGTCCACGGTGTAGGACTGCTGCGCGTGCTGGGCTTCGAACACGTACTCCGCCAGCGGCGCTTCGAAACGGTCGAGATGGGCAAAGACGGCCGTGTTGCCGTCTTCGAGCTGGAGGTAGACGGCTTTGCCATAGCCGTAGGGGCTGGTCCGGATTCGCGAGACATACCCAGCGGCCGGGGCGTACACCGGCTGGCCCACGCCATATGTCCGCAGGTCTATGCCCGCGTGGAAGCGCCCTGGCCGGTATTCGCCAAAAGTTGAGGTGAGAACGGGGGAAAGGTCAAGGGGCCACTCATACTCCGCCGCTGCGGCGCCCGAAAGCGCCGCCAGCGCGGCGATGGCCACGATCCTCGCCATAACGGCTCCCTACGGTTGCTGTTGAATCTCCTGCAGAATATCGGGCCGCGAGGCCAATTGCCGGTCCAGTTCGAGGTACACGTAAATGCCCCGGGGCTGGGAGAGGCGTTGTCCGGTGAAACGCTGCACCGCCTCGTCCACCTTGGCGGTCATGAGAAAGGCCCGAATCTCGTCCTCCACGTCGGCCAGGCTCAGCTCCTCGCCTTGCTCGCGCTCCACGAGCTGGATGATGTGAAAACCGTACTCGCTTTCGATGACGTTGCTCACGCCGCCTGGTTCGAGTTCGCCGGCCGCGGACACGTAGAAGGGGGGCAACTGTTCCGCGGGCTGAGGGCCAAGATCGCCGCCGTCGGCCATCGGGCCGCTTTCGGCCACGGAGCGCGCCACCGCGTCAAAGGTCTGGCCGGAGCGGATCCGGGCCAGGGCGTTCTGTATCGTTTCCCGCGCCTGCTCCATCTGCCCCGGATTCTGTTGCGCCGACGGCGTCGCCACGTAGATCTGTTTGAGGTGGAGCATCGCCGGCCGTTGCGCCATCTGCCGGTTCTCTTCGAAGAAGGACTGGATCTCCTCGCTGGACACGGAGACGCCCTCGTCTTCGGCAATGGCTTCCCGGGTGCGCTCGATGATCAAGGCCTTTCGCAGTTCGGCCAACGCCTGTTCCCGCGTGGCGCCCGCGCGTTCCAGGATCTCCGCTTCGCTGAGTTGCTCGTTTGGGCTCTGCGCAAAGATGTGCTGCAAACGATCCAGCTCCGCGTTCCACTCTTCTTGGACGGCGCTCTCGGATACCGTGATGCCCCGTTCCTCCCCCTCCTGGTAGAGCAGTTCTCGCTCCACCAGCGTGCCGAGCGTGCGCAGGCCCAATTGGACCCGGAGGCCATCGCTGACGGGCTGGTTGGGCCGTTGCAACTGGACCCGGGCGAGTTCGCTCCGGTAGAGGTCGAGGTATTCATCCCGTGTGATGGAAACGCCGTGCACGTGGGCCACCGGGCCGTTTGGCACGGCTCGCTCCACCACGTCCATGCGATCCAGGTCGGGGGCGTTGGCGAAAGCGGCGCCGCCCGCAAGGGCCACGGCGGCCGCCGCCACGATTAGGCTAAGTCGCGTCATGAGTGTCTCCGGAATGGTCCCCGCTACGGGACTGTTGCGATGCTTCCAGCGCGGCCTGTTGGCGCCGCGTCCGGTCCAATTCATTGTAGATGATCCACTGGCCTACGTACACGAGGAAGTAGACGGCGGCGTACGTCGCCAGAAACGTAACGCCCACCCGGGCCAACAGCGCGAGGAGGCTGATTTCCCGGAACACGAAGTGCAAAGGCAAGACGACAAAAGCGGCCAGCACGCCCGCGGCAAGGGCCAGCAGGTCGCCGTTGACGGCCAACACCCACGAGGGGTTGATTCTCCTATCGCCCGATTGCATGGTTTCTCGATGCTAACATTATCGGCAAGGCCTCCGCGAACCCTCAATCACCGCATAAGAACGCCGTTGGCGGAGTGGCGGCCTCTGAACGCCTTACCCGGCGGCGCCCGCCGTCACGCCTTCGCGTAACCATCCATCTTCCCGGAGTGTGTGCCGGAAGACCTCGAATCTGTCCCGCTTTATGGCCACCTCGGCGAACTCGCCCGTGACGCCGTCCCGGAGATTCCGGTGAAAGAAAGCGCCGGTGCACAAGTGCCACAAGCCCGGGTGCGCGCGGTCCGCGGCGAAATCGAAGCGGTGGGCGTGGCCGCACACATACAGGAGCGGGCCGCCGCCCCGCGCGCAGTGGGCGCCCATAACCTGCCGCAACGCCTCCGCGCCCCGCAGCCGCCGCCCCTTTGTCAGGGAATAGCCCGGGGTTTCGTGAAGGACCGGGTAATGTCCCGCTACAACGGCCGGTCCCTGCGTTTCCTTGAGCAAGGCCTCGACAGCGGTCACTTCGGCGGCTGTTATTCGTCCCCGCGATGATACCACGTTTGGACACGCCGTCGGCGCCAGTATCATGGGCGCGCCCGCGGCAGTGTCCACGCGGGTGGGATATCCGCCGCTGGGGAGATAGGGGCCGAAATACGTTTCGAAGCGCCGGCGCCGGAAGGATTCGAAGGTGTAGTAGTCGTGGTTGCCCGGCAAGATCACGGTTTCGAACTGCCGCCGCAACTCGTCCACGAAGGCCCGGGCCTGCTCGAACTCTTCCCGCAACGCCGTGCTCGTGAAGTCGCCCGTCAGCAGCGCCGTCTTCACGCCCGTCGCCGCGGCCGCCGCCGCGCCGGACGCCCCCACCGCCGTGTCGAACTGGTGGCGCCGCTTGAAGTACACGTTCAGGTTGCCGAGAAAACGCTTGTTCAGCAGGCGGAAGGGGTTTCGCGTCACCCGCCAGAAATGGAGATCGGCGATATGGATGAACCGGCCCATGATCACGGGATGTTCATCGCCTTCCGCGGCTTCCGGCCCGTGGGCCGCGGCGCCGATCATGACGTCGCTCGATTGCTCCAAGCCATTCTCCTGGGTCCCGCGCTGGGCCACGCCCTTAGTAGTCTCGCTTCCAACTCACGCCCAAGCCGCCCTGTGCGTCGGCGCCGACTTCGCTGTCGACGACGAGGTTAGGCCGCAATTCGATTTCCAGGAGCATGCGTCCCGTGTCCGCGCCCAAGCCTTGTTCAAGCTGCAAGAAGATGTCCTCCGTCAAGTAGGTTCCCAACGCCACCGTTGCGTCGTCCCAGTCGTCGCCCGTCGGCCGGATGTCCAATTGGTCGACGCCCAGCACGCGCCGGGTCTGCGCCATGAAGTCTAGGGCGCCCGTTCCTCCCGCGAGCGTGTTCGCTGCGTTGGCCAGCCGCAAGCCCTGCATCGGCGTAATGTTCGACACGCTCCGCCCGAAAAGGAGGCGGGAGAGGATCTCGTCCTGGGGCAAGGGCGGCTCCGACTCCAGGGCGATGTGCGGCGCGTCGGCCGGGCCCGTGAGGGCGAGGCGCGCCGTCATATCGCGGCCTTCGTTCACGGCGTTGATATTCAGCATGGGCGATAGCGGGGGCGTTCCATCCAAGGATATCGCGCTTTCCGCCAGATTGAAGCGGTGTTCCAGGAAACTGAACTGGCCGCGCACCACGCTGAAGTCGCCCGTGATGTGGGGTTCCGACGCGGGGCCGCGCACGCGCAGGTTCCCTTGCCACTCCGAATCCAGGCCCCGTCCACGCACGAACACGCGGCCCGGGAAATTCACGCGGACATCCAGGCGGAGGGGCAGCTCCGCCGCCGCGCCCCCGGGGGCCGGGATCGTTTCATCGGGAACGGGCGCCACGCCGGGCCGGTTGACTTCGATAACGTCCAACGTCGTGGCTTGGGCCGCGGGCAGCCGGTCGGGGATGTAGAAGGTCACGGGGCCGCCGGTGAGGTTGCCAACGACCCGCATGTCGTCCAAGCTTCCACCCGCGTGGACCACGCCGCCCACGGCCGCCGTGAGATCGTCCCGGCGGACCAGGACGGCGTTCCGCAGTTGGACCGCGACGTTGAAGGGGAACCCGTCCGCCGGCGCCAAGTCGATCGCGCCCGTGGCGGCGATCGATCCCGTTCCGCCGTCGGTCATTTCCGCTTGCTCCAGCACGATCCGCCCGTTCTCCGCGGTGGCCCGCACCGTGATGTCCCGGAGCAGCGTTCCGTGCTCCAAGTGCTCATAGTTGGCTTCCGTGATAGCGGCCGAGCCCGCCACAATCGGGTCCGCCGCCGTGCCTTCCAGGGTGAAGGCGGCCTGCGCCACGCCCGTGATCAGTTGGTCGTCCAAGAGGAGCAACGTCGTGACTGTTTCGAGGTCGCCCACGGCGTCGAGCCTGCCTTGGAGCGGCGCGTCTTCGGCCACGTCCACAGCCCACGGTTGCAGGGACAAGGAAACCGGCATGTCGAAGGCCGCATCGGCCCGGGCCTCCTGAGGGCCGCGCACGCCGCCCCGGGCCTGGAGCATCCCTTCATCCAAGCGTGCGTCCAGCCGCGCGGTGATGGGCGGCGCCTCGCCTGGCGTCGGGCTATCTACGGTCAAGTCCGCAATGTCCAGCCGCAGATCGATGCGAGGCGCGTCCGCGGCGCCCGAAGCTTGAATCCGGAACTCAGCCACGCCTTCCACGGGCGGCGCGCCGAAGCCCTGAAGGAGTGCGAGATCGAGATCCGCCAAGGCCGCCTCGAACGCGACCGTTTCGCTGTCCAAGCGGCCGCCGGCGGTGAGCGTGGCCGTATGCAGACGCAGGGTCGCCGGCGCGGCTTCGAAGACGCCGCCTTCCCGGGCCAGGGCGAGCGTGCCGTCTAAAGCGATCGGCAATTCTCCGTAATAACCGTCGAATTCCGCGAGGTTCAGGGCAAAGTCCGGCCAGTCCACGGTGAGTCCACCCGAAGTGTCCATGCCGAAGGGTTCCTGGGCCGCGCCGCGGGTTTCCGCCGCGAAGGTGAACGCGCCCGCGTCGCCAGACGCCTCCACGGCCACGGTGTCAATGCTAACCTCGCCAAACGCCAGCCCCTCGCCGTTGACGACGATATCGCCGCCCGGTTGGCCGAAGACGTTGGCGAGAACCGCCCGGCCTTCGGCCGACGCGGCGCGGAGCCACCGGGACTCCACTTCGCCCGCGCTCCAAACCACGTCCAACGACTGTTGCCCGTCCTCCGGCGCCAACGCGGCCTCCACCTCCGCCCATCCTTCGAGCGGCTCGCCTGTAAACGGGGTGAGGGCCGCGAAGTCGGCGACGGATAGGCTGAGATCGCCCCGCGTGAGCCGTGTCTCCAGGTTCGCCTCCAGCGCGCCTGTGAGGGAGACGCCAGGGCCCGCCGCCTCCAGGGTGGGCAGACGGAGCACGCCGCCGTCCAAAGAAAAGACGGCGTCCGCCGTAAGCGTTTCGCCGGCCTGAGAAAGGGCCAAGGAGAGCTCGCCAGAGGGCCGTTCCGGGATTTCCCGCAGGCTGGCTTCCAGGCGCGCCGTCTCTAAGGTCTGGCCCTCGATGGCGAGCCCTTCGCCCGTCGCCTCAAGGCGGAATTCCAACGCGTCCAAGGGACCCGCCACCGATCCGCTGAAGTCGAGGGCGCCCTGCAAATCCCGTTGCGCCGCAGCGGCGGCCGGGGCCAGGTTCGCGATCCGGCCTTCCCAATCGGCGTCCAGGGTTTCTTCCGGGAAATCGAGCGCCGCATTCGCGGAAGCGTGGAAGTGTTGTCCCTCGAAGCGGCTCAAGGCGGCCTCCAGCACGCCCGCCTCGTTGAAGGAGGCCTCGCCTTCGAAGTTCACGGCGCCGCCCGTCAAGGCGGGGACGGGATCGGGCAGGGCCCCGAGTCCTTCAATGCCGCCGGTGAAGAGCGCGTCCGCCGTGCGCTCCTGTCCG
>SLHB01000365.1 GCA_007136375.1 Candidatus Hydrogenedentota bacterium | reverse complement strand
GCCGCCGCGGAGGCGCCGCGCGTCGTGTTTCTCATCAGCGAGGATCCCGACAATTACGGCGCTCATGAGACGATCCCGCCCTTCGCGGAGTGGCTCGAAGACGCACACGGCTTCGCCGTCACCGTTATCCTTGGCGAAGGCGAACCCGTGGCGTTCCGTTTTCCGGAGCTCGAAGAGGCCTTAGCCGACGCGGACGCCGCTGTGGTGTTCTTCCGGCGGCGAGCCTTGTCCGAGGAACAACTCGGCGCGCTCCAGGCCTATGTGGAAGCCGGAAATCCCCTCGTCGGCATTCGAACAGCGAACCACGCCTTCGCCATCCGCCCGAACGTTGAAGGCGAGATTGCGGAAGGCTACGCCGACTGGTGGGACTTCCCGCCCGATGTCCTCGGCTGCGAGAACCGGGGTTACGGGCCAGTTGACCCTGGAACGGCTGTCGAGCCAGCGCCAGACATGACCGATCATCCGATTCTCGACGGCGTCGAACCGCTGGCGTGGCGGAGCGAGGGAAACGTGTACCACGTGGCGCCTTTGGTGGACGAAGAGGCGGAGGTACTGCTGACAGGGACCGTGGAAGAGGCGGTGGAGCCCATTGCATGGACGCGCCGCACGGAACATGGAGGCCCAGTCTTTTACACTTCGCTCGGCCATCCCACGGACTTCGAAACGCCCCAGTTCCGCGCGTTGCTCGTGAACGGCGTCCGCTGGGCCATTGAGCAGCGGTGACGCGCGGGCGGTTTGGGGGGTTGGGCCGGTCACTCGTCGAGGCGTTTGCGGAGGTTCCGGAGGGCCCGGAGCGCGCTGGGGTCAAGGCGATCCTCCAACTCGGAGAGGCTGCCCTTGTGTTGGCGCTGTTCTTGGAAAGACGCGGCCCGGTTGCGCGCTTCGCGGACGGTGGTCAGAAAGCTCTCCGGCGCCATGGAGAAGGCGCCTAGGCCGCGGCATAGGCCGCGCAGGCCGTTGTCGCTGGTGACGACGACCACGTTGCTCCGCTTGGGGGCCGTATAGACGAGGCGTTCGATGACGGTGTCGGCGGTGTGTTTTCCCGGGGAGTAGATAATCTCGAAACGGGGGTCCGCGCCGGGCGCCGTCAACGTTTCCGGTTGCCGTCCCTGACCGTCGAAGACGAGTTTCACGCTGTCATGACTGGCCATACAGAAGGCCGCCACGTGTTCCGCCAACGCGTCTCGGGCCGTCTCCAGGTCGTGCCGCAGCAGACCGCGGAAGCGGGGCTCGCGGTGCAATACGTTGTAGCCGTCGACGAGGTAGGTTAGGGGCATGAGATGGGGCGTTATTCGTTGCGGTAAACCCGGGCGACGCGCCGCCCGATGCCGGTGAGGATGTCGTAGGGGATGGTGCCGGCTTTGTGGGCCAACTCCTCGACGGTGATGCGTTCGCCGCCGTCCTCGCCAACGAGCGTAGCCGTGTCGCCAAGCGACGCCTCGGGCAGGTGGGTCACGTCCACGACGATCTGGTCCATGGAGATGTTGCCCCGTATGGGACAGCGTTTGCCGTGGATCACGGCCTCGCCCTTGTTGGAAAGGCCGTATTTGTACCCGTCGGCGTAACCCACGGGCAAGACAGCCGTCCGCATGGTTTGGCCCGCCTTATAGGTCCGGCCATAGCCCACCGTCGCGCCCGCGGACAACTCCTTGATGAGGACGATCTGCGTCTCCCATCGGAGAACGGGTTCCAGCCGGACGTCCTCTGGCGGCTGTTCACAGGGCCACACGCCGTAGGTCATGAGCCCGGGCCGCACCATGTCAAAGGCCGCCGCCGGGAAATTCACGATGGCGGCGCTGTTGGCGGCGTGGGCCATTTCAAAGGGAATGCCTTCCTTTTCGATCTTCCGGAGGAGCTGCTTGAACTGTTTGGTTTGATTGGCCGTGAAGGGATCCTTGGCCGTCTCGGCGATGGGGAAATGGGTCCAGACCGCCTCGATGTCAATGTGAGAAATCCGGGTCAGGAAGAGGAGGCCATCGACGGCCTCGCTCATGCCAAAGCCCTGCCGGCCCATGCCGGAGTCGACTTTGCAGTGGATGGGCGCGACCTTCCCCGCGCGCCGGGCCAAATCGCCGATCCGTTCGCTGCTGTAGATGTCGGACACGGTAAGCCGGAGATCGTGCTCAATGGCCGCGGCCAAGGATGCCGGGGGCGGCTGTAAGAGGACGACGATGGGCGCTTCAATGTCCGCGCGGCGAAGCTCCAGGGCCTCCTCCACAGTGGCGACGCCGAGCATGGCCACGCCTTCGGCGACCGCCCGGCGCGCGACGGCCACGGCGCCATGGCCGTAGGCGTTCGCCTTCACCACCGCGAGGATACGGGTGCTCCGGGGGATGAGGTTCCGCACCACCATGAGGTTGTGGGCGTACGCGTCAAGGTCGATGACGGCCCTGCTGCCGGCGCCGCGCATTACGTTTGGCTGCCGGTAAGGCCCAGCACGCGCCGGTTTCGCCACACGAAGTGTACGCCCGAGTAGACCGTGTACAGGGCGACGACGACGATGGCCCAGAGCGACGCCGTTTCAACGCCCGCGGCGAACCCGTCCGCCGCGGGGACCTCCCAGGCGGCGAGAAAGCGCGAAACGATCACAAGAAGCAGAAAGACGAAGACGAAGACCATTTGGAGCACGGCCTTGGTCTTGCCGGTGTCGCTGGCTTGAATCACCGCCCCTTCGCTGGCGGCGAAGGAGCGCGCGCCCGTGACGAGAAACTCTCGAGCCAGCACGACGATGACCGTCCAAGCGGGAATGCCGAGGCCGGGCAGCGTCATCATCATCACGAAGGCGGCGCTGACGAGTATCTTGTCGGCCACGGGGTCTAGGAGCTTTCCAAAGTTCGTGATGAGGCCCCGTTCCCGGGCGATCTTGCCGTCGTAATAGTCGGTGAGCGCCGCGGCCGTGAACACGATATAGGCTAGGGTCAGGCACCACAGGGCGTCAAAAGAGAGGAGGAGAACGAAGAAGGGAACCATGACGATGCGCGCCAGCGTCAATTGATTGGGCAGCGTCATCCCCGTGACTCGTTCGGGCGATTCGGATGTAGTGGCTTTGACTGTCAAGACGATCTTCCGTTACGTAGCGGCTTGAGAACGCGCGGGACCGCGGCAGGCCAGGATAGGCCTAGCCTGCCGCCAGATTGTACCAAATTCGACAGGGTCTTGCAGGGACGCCGATTGTTTCGCGCGAAACAGCCGGCGTCCCTGGTGTTTCTTGGCGAATGCAAGTGAATGCGCCTTGACGTTCCGGGCCGAACGAGCCGCGCGTCGCGCCTATGCGCTTGCGGGCTCGATGGTTTCCGTCTCCCGGTTCCAGCGCACCGCCCGCTGGGAGACGTAGGACTCCACGCTCATGAGCAAAGTCGCCGCGCCAATGAAGGCCTCGTCAATGTTGCATTTGGGCTGTTCGCCCGTGCGCACGCATTGTAGGAAGTCTTCCATATGGCTGGGCCAGCGTCCCCCTTCGGCCTGCCGGTCGTAACCGTCGTTGGATTCCGCGTACCGGCCCATGTGGGGATAGGCGGCGTGGTCTCCGTAGATCCGGAAGTCGCTGGCGTCTTGGCCGATGCCGTTGAAGATGATTCGTCCCTCGCGGCCCACGTATTCGGGAGGCTGCTCGCGGCCCGAGTTCATGACGCCCTCATAGGAAAAGGCGCACTTGCGCTCCTCGTACTGGTAGTTGGCCAGCCAGGTGTCTGGAACCTCGCGGTCATCGTCGTAATAGGCGATCTGGCCCGTGCACATACAGGTGTCTGGAACGCCCCAGCCGAGCACGCTTTGCACATGGTCGAATTCGTGGGAGAGCAGATCGCCCGCTTGGCCCGTGCCGTAGGGCCAGTAGCACCGCCAGTGCCAGAAATGGCGCTCATTGAAGGGGATCTCCGGAGCGGGGCCCAGCCACCGCTCCCAGTCAAGATTCTCCTGGACTTCGCCGGGATCAGGCCGGTCCCACTGGGAGTAGTAGCCATACCAGCGCCAGGGCGCCTGTTCGAGCGTCCCATTGAAGTAGCGGCCGGTCTTAACAAGCGTGACGGGGCCGATGCGGTTTTCGTCTTTGATCAAACGTCCGGCCGCGGCGGTGGCGGCGTGTTGCCGGCCCTGGTGTCCGAGCTGAAACACCGTGTTGTTGCGCTCCACGGCGTCCCGCATTCGCTTCGCTTCGTCCATGGATGTCGCCAACGGCTTCTCGCAGAAGATCGCCTTGCCCGCGTCCGCCGCGTCAATGACCATGCGTTCGTGCCAATGGTCGGGCGTGGCGATGACGGCGGCCTCGACATTCGGGTCGTCGAGCAAGGCTTGATAGTCCACATATCGGGCGGCATCGGGATTGCCCGCCGCTTCGATGGCGCGCTCCAAGTGGGGCGCGTATACGTCGCAGACGGCCGTGACCTGGGCGCTGTCGAGGGCGCCGAGGTGCCGGGCGATATCGATGCCCCGGGTTCCGCCGCCGATAAGCCCGATCCGCACGGGCTCTTGCGCGGCGCCCACATTCCGGATAAAGGCGGGCGCGGCCAAGGCCATGGCGCTGGTGGCCAGCATGGTCCGCCGGCTCATTTCACGTTGCTTGCTCATGAGATCTCCCCTCCAAGGAAACTGCGGCTGGGTGGCGGCGCCGGAGACGGCCGCACGTCCGCCTCGCGCCCAACGGGCGAAGCTCATCATAGCATGCCGCTTCGGTTATATGAATCATTGCGGCTGCCCTGGGAACGATGAGCTGTCGGGAATTGCAGACGCCGGCGGACCCTTGATTCCCGCCGAAAGCGCTGCTACCGTTGAGCCGCCCAGGCGCGAACGGCATGGGGGTTCTGGGGGAAACGGGATACGGGAAGGCGAGTGGGATGAAACTGTCGAGTCTGTTGCTGCGCGAGCACATCCTTGTGGGACTCAGCGAGCGGACGTTGGAGGCGGCGGTGGGGGAGATCCTCCGCCGGCTGGAGATCGAGGCCCCATGCGACGGGCCTGGACCCCAGGGCCGCTCTGGCCATGGCGAGATCGCGGGGTGGAAGGCCCTCCGCGATGCGGTGTGGACGCGGGAGCGTCAGTCGAGCACGGCGTTGGAGCGAGGCGTGGCGATACCCCACGCACGGATGCCGGGACTGCGGGAATACATCGTGCTCCTGGGTATTACGGAGACGCCACTGGAGGACCGCTGCCTGGACGGGTCTCCCGTCCACGTGGTGTTCATCATCCTCGGCAACGAACAGAAAAACGCCCTGATGCTTCAGACCATGGCCGCCATTGGAGAGTTGACCAAGGACGAAGCATTGCTGGAACGGCTATGCGGGGCGCGGAGCGCCCGCGAAGCCTGGCACATCGTGGATTCGTCGGGCGTGCAGGTCCGCCCAGAGTTGCGGGCCCGGGATCTCATGAAAGAAGCGCCCGCCCGGGCTACGGGCGACATGCTCATGCGGGATCTGTTGGACCTGTTCTTCGTCCACAGCGTGCGCGTTATACCCGTGTGCAACGAGGGGGAGAAGGTGACAGGGGCGGTCACGTCCGCCGAGATCGTGGAGGCGGGATTTCCGGAGTACATGGCCTACTTCGACAACATCGGTTTCCTGGACGAGTTGGAGTCTTTTCATCGCTTTTTCAGGCAGGAAAACACCGTCCGCGTGGCGGAGATCCTCAATGCAAAGCCCTTGGTGTTCGACGCCGCCACGCCGCTCATCCAGGTTGTCTTCCGCATGAACCGCGAGCGTCTCTGGTACGCCTTTGTCGAGCAAGACGGCCGCCTGATCGGCATGATCGACCGTCACGACATCATCACGCGCCTACTGCGGCTCTAGGAGGGGAGGGCAACCGGCCATGGACATGACGGCGATCCTCGCCAGCGCCATATTCCTGATAACGTTCATCGGGATAGTCATTGAACGCGTCCACAAGACCATTCTCGTGCTATTGGGCGGGACGTTCATGGTCATCCTCGGCGTCGTCACCCAGGAAAACGCCTTCGCATACATCGATCTCGGCGTCATCTTTCTCCTCACCGGGCTGATGATCATCGTGCATTTCCTCGCGGAGAGCGGTTTCTTCGGGTATGTAGCCATTCGCATCGCGCAGATAGCCCGGGGACGGCCCATTCCGCTCGCTATTCTATTATGCGTGGCGACGGCGGGCTTGTCGGCTCTTGTGGACAACGTCACCACCGTACTGCTGATGGCGCCTATCATCCTGCTCATTACGGATCGGCTGGAGGTGCGAGCCATTCCGTATCTACTGCTCACGGTGTTTGCGTCCAATTTCGGCGGCGCCGCCACGCTCATTGGCGACCCGCCAAACATTCTCATTGGCAGCGCGTCGGGCCTGAGTTTCAACGCCTTCTTGATTCACCTTGCGCCGCCGGCGTTCTTGGCCATGACGATGCTCTGCGGCGTGGCGGTGCTGGCGATCCGCCGCGAGTCCTTTGTGCCCAACGACGTGCGCGCCCGGATCATGCAGCTAAACGCCGCTGGCGCCATCCGGGACAAGGCGCTCATGCGCAAGACGCTGGGCGTGCTGGGCGCCGTTCTCGTCGCGTTCATGCTGCATGATGTGCTGTATCTGGAGCCCGCGACGGTGGCCCTGGCAGGCGCCGCCATCCTTCTTGTCATTGTGCGGGCGGATCCGGAACAGGCCTTCAAAACGGTGGAATGGCCCACGCTCTTTTTCTTTGTCGGTCTCTTCATGATGGTGGCTGGGCTGTCAGCCGCGGGCGTGTTGGAGGGGTTGGCCCGATTGGGGCTTGGCTTTACGGGCGACAGCCTGTTCCTGACGTCCATGCTTGTTCTCTGGTTCACCGCCTTCGCCGCGGCGTGCATTGGCAATGTGCCCATTACCACCGCGCTCATTCCAGTGGTCTACACGCTCATACCCGAGGTCGCGGGATCGACCGAGCACTCCATGGAAGAGGTGCGCATGGCGCTCTGGTGGTCCCTCGCCCTAGGCGCCTGCTTCGGGGGCAACATGACCATCTACGGCTCGGCCGCGAACATCGTGGTGACCGACATTGCGCGGGCCAACCGGCAGCCCGTTTCCTTCCTGGGCTATTTCCGCGCGAGCTTCCCAGTCACATTGGCGGCCCTGGCGATCGCAAGCCTGTACGTGGCCTGGCGCTACATCTAATTTGAAAGGAGATCTACTGTATGTGGGAAGCGCGGTCTTTGCGCCGCCGCCGATGCGGCGCCACGGCGGGCGTCCGGATCCTCTCCGCGGCCTTGGCCGCCATCATGGCCGGGAGCGCGTGGGGGGAAGGCGATGCAGAGAAGGCTATCATCGCCCATCGCGGCGCGCCGGGATACTTGCCCGAGCACACCCTTGAGAGTTACGCCATGGCGTATGGGCAAGGCGCGGACTATCTAGAGCCGGATTTGGTGCTGACCCAGGACGGCGTCCCCATCGCGCTTCACGACTTGACCCTGGAAGCCACCACTAACGTGGCCGATGTGTTTCCAGACCGGGCCCGCGACAATGGGGGATATTACGCCATCGACTTTGCCTTGGACGAGATCAAGGAGCTCGAAGTGCGGGAGCGCGTGGATCCCGAGACGGGAGAGCGCGTGTATCCGGACCGATTCCCGGAGGCGCACGGAGCGTTGGTCTTCCGCGTGGCCACACTGAAAGAACTGATCGCGTTGGTCCAAGGGTTAAACCAATCGACGGGCCGGAGCGCGGGGATCTATCCGGAGCTCAAAGCGTCGGCGTGGCATGCGGACGAGGGCTATGATTTCGAAGCGATCTTGCTGGAAACGCTCCGGGAACACGGATACGAATCGCGCGGCGACCCCGTCATCATTCAGAGCTTCGAGCCAGAGAGTCTGGTGCGGCTTCGCGAACTGGGTTGTGAGATGCGGATCGTTCAGTTGATTGGCGGCGGCGCCAGCGCGGACCCGCTTACGTCGCCGGAGGGGCTGGATGAGATCGCGACTTACGCCGACGGCATTGGCCCATCCCTCACGCGGATCATTGACAGGGACGGAGCGCCAGTCGATGACAACGCCCTGATCCAAGAAGCGCACGCCCGGAACTTGGCGGCGCACCCATGGACGGTCCGCGCGGACCAGTTGCCGGCCTACGCCGACAGCGCCGAAGAGCTGCTGGAGCGCCTGCTCTTTGAGTTCGGGGCCGACGGCGTTTTCATCGACCAGCCCGACGTCGCCGCGGCGTTCCTGCGCGAAAGGGCGGCGGCGAACGAATAGGCGTCCGCCGGCGCGCTAAGCCGATCTAAGGCCGGCGCGTCAATCCTGGTTGTGTCCCGCGCCGCTCTCCGTGGCGAAGGGATCGTTCATGCCGTTATGCCCTTCGGGATGGGCGGTGTCGTGAGAGGCCGGTTCTATGTGGGTGGTGATGTGAACTTCGTAGCCGGGGCAGCACTGACGCATGCGCTCCTCAACCTGGGTGACCCGTTCGTGGGCTTCTTGGGTCGTCATGTCGCCAGCCAACAGCATGTGCACTTCAACCCACATCTGGTCGTTGCTCTGCCGGTGGCGCAGTTGATGGAATCCGTGCACCGCGCCGGATTCCGTGGCCTCCTTCAGACAATCAAGCAGGCGGGAGGTGTGCTCGGGGTCCGCCGCATCGAGGAGGCTGCGGAAGCTCTTTCCGATGAGTCCGAGGGCGGTGTACAGGATGTTTACGCCCACCAAGATCGCCGTTAGCGGGTCGAGCCATAGGATGTCCGTAAGCCAGACGATACCCACCCCGATGACGACGCCCGCGCTCGTCCACATGTCGGTGAGCACGTGCTTGCCGTTGGCGACGAGAATGAGGGCGTTCCGCCGTCTGCCCACCATCACGAGGGTGAGGCCCAGAGCCAGATTCACTAAGCACAGGCCGCCGGTAATAGCCAGCCCCCAGCTGAGATGCTGCAATTCCGGCCCGCGAATGAGATCCCAAATGGCCGTGCCAAGAATGAAAACGGCGGCAATGAGGATGAGTCCTCCCTCGAATCCAGCGGAAAAATAGGCGATCTTCCCGTAACCGTAGGGGTGTTCGCGGCTGGCGGGTTGCTGGGCGTACCAAAGGCTGAAGGCGGCGAAGCCCGTCGCGACAATATGTACGATGGACTCGAAGGCGTCGCTGAGAATGGCGATGCTGCCCGTTATGAAGTACGCCGCCAGCTTGCCGGCGAGCATGAGGACGGCCACGGCCAAGCTTACGGCCATGGCGGCGTGGCGGGCGTCGTAGCGCATGGAGGAATCCCCGGAGAAACCTGATATGAGCGGCGGCGCGGCGGCGGATCCGCGCCAGGACATACTTGGTTGGCCGGCCCCGGATCCGCGCGCGGACCCATGGAGCCGGCCAATCAAGACGGAACCCTCCCGGGGCTCCGCTAACGTGTACTAGCGAGCCGTTAGTCTTCCGGCTGTGAGGGATCCTTGAGCAGATCCAAGTGGAGCGAGATCACCTCCACCGGATTCATCAGCAAGCCCTTGATGCTGTCGCGGACGCCGGGATGGTTCGAAAACAATCCGTTGGCCATGGCCGGTGTCTCGACGGTGATGTGTTTGAAGTGTTTCATGATGCTTTTCACCTCTCTTTCTGTCTCGTTGACTGCTTCAACCCCTCAGTGGGGTGGAAGGAAGTACACCGGCCCCCTGGTGGCCGCCTGCGGTGTGCGTTATACACTACATCCCCATGTAGAAAGCGTTACTAGCGTAATCTAACAGACCGTCGCCGGCGTTTCTTCCCGCGGTAGCGTTGTTCGACGGCGCATATATAAGAACTGTTGAAATCTCGACAGCCTCTCCAAATCGCCGGATAAGCTTGGCTGGACATCGCTGTCCAGTCTCATATTCGTGCCGAGGAAGGAACAGCGGCTTTCACCCATCGGGTGAACGGACGTGGCCAACATCTGTCAGGCATGCGAAGG
>SLHB01000449.1 GCA_007136375.1 Candidatus Hydrogenedentota bacterium | reverse complement strand
TGAGCGCGGCGGTCCTCGCGGGTCTTGGCGGCGGGCTCATCATTCTGGCCGGATCCGGCGCCGTCGCGTTGGCGGCTTTCGCGCTGGCCGTGCCGTACGCCCTCTGGTGCACGGCCATGCCTCGCCGGCAGGATCCCGCCACGGTGATGCGCCGAAGCCAAGGCCTCGTTGTGATGGCCTTGATCGCGCCGGCGGTGAGCGCCATCCAATGGGCGCCCGCGCTGCCGTGGCTCATGGATTCCGGCCTCGCGGGAACCGCCCTCTGGAACGTGGGCCAAGCCGTCCAGTTTCCACAACGCGCGCAAGAGTTGCCGGCCCATGTTCTCGCGGCGAGTCCAGGCGCCCTGCCCCGCCTGGCCTATGCGGGAGCGGCGCCGTTGCTTCTGGCGCCCGTGGCCCTGTTTCACCGGCGTGGGCGGCGCGACGCCCTCTTCTTTCTGGGCGCTCTAGCGGCCTTTCTCTTCTTCGCCTTCGCGGCGGACCTGCCGCCGGGCTGGGGATTCCCCACCTGGGTCGTCGCGTACCCGGCCCTGTGCGCCCTGGCCCTGCTCGCCGCCCTGGGCGCGGACCGCCTGTTGACGCCGCGCTCCTACCAGCAGCCCGGCCGCGTATGGCTGCCCGCCCTGGTGGCGCTATCGGCGGGGGCCGGTTTGTTTGTTCTGGCCAACGCCCAAGTCCGGGGCTACCTCATCGCGATGGCCATCATATTGCTGCCGGCCCTGTTGGCGCGCCGGAACTGGGTGAGCGCCATCAGCGGCGTCCTGCTGCTCCTTCTGCTATGCGCGGACCTCACCGTGGCGAGCGTCAACGCCTACCGGCATCCCTTCCAAGACGGCCGTCCCCAGCGCGAGGCCCTCGGCGCGGTGGCGCGCTACGCGGCCCAATATGTGGATGACGGACGGATCTACGTGGCGGCGCCCAGCCGCGATCGGGCGCTTCCACGCAATCTTGGGATGCTCACCGGCGCGCCCGTGGCCAATGGCGGCGCCTATCCCTTGCCGCCCCGCCATCAGGCATGGTGGCGCCTGGCCCTGGAAGGCCCGCCGGCGGAGAGCGCCGCCGCGGAACTGAGCGATCGGCGCCACCATCTCCGCTTGCTCAATCTCGCGGGCGTCCAGGTTGTGCTGTCCAGCCCCAATGGCGGCATCGACGCGGACGTCTGGAAGGAGGCCTTGCCGGAGCTCCGGGAAGAGGGCGTCTTCAACGGCGTCCACATCTACAGCAACGCGGGCGCCTACGCCTGGGCGCGGTGGACGGGGGATTGGCGCGTGGCGGATGATCCCGAAGAGACGGCGGCGTGGCTCCTGAATCCCGCCCTCGATCCCGGCCAGACGAGCGTGCTGGCCCGGGCGCCGGGATTGGCTCCGCCCAGCGCAAACGAGGGGGAGAACAGTGCAGGCGCGGCCGCCGTGGAGATTGTCCACAGGGCCAGCGGCGAAGCCGTCCTCGAAGTGGAGGCGGACGCTCCGGGGATACTCGTAGTGGCCGAACGCTTCGATCCCGCCTGGCGCGCCACCGCGGGCGGACGGCCCGCCCCTATCATCGAGGCCAACGGCATGTTTCTCGGCGTGCCCTTGGCCAGCGGCGCCCAGGAGGTGGTCTTGACGTACGACCCGGATTCCGTTTGGTATGGCCACATTGTCAGCTTCGCCGCCCTGGGCGTCCTTGTGTTTACGGGCGGCCTGGCCCTCGCCCGGGGCCGGTAGCGCGTTGGGAGGGCGGGGCAGGCCCGCGGGCCCCCAGATCGCCGGGTAAGGGTGAGGATGCTGGGACTACACCCCCCTCAATCCCCTCCCCGCTTTCGGGGGGACAGGCTTTGAAAAGAGGGACTTCTTACGCGTCGGCTGGCGGCGCGTCTCGTTCACCGAGTTGATGAGCAGCCACGAGGTCCCCCTAACTGTTGACGACAGTCAAATTTCCTCCTTTGAATGGGAATGGCTCGAAGAGCTGGGGGATGCAAACGGCTTAACGGAGCGTTCTTATCCGGCGATTGTGGAGGCCGGAAACGCTTTGTCTTACCGCGCGGCGGGGGGTATCATGGATGGGCGGTGGCGTCCCCCGGCACATACGGGCGTCTCCGCGCGCTAGCTCCTCGCTCGCCAGCGCCGCTGCGTGTCCCGTCATCGGGTCCGGGCGCCCCGCGCGTTCTCATGGAGATTCCCGGCGGCGCGCCAATCGGAAAAACGAAGAACAGCCTCCGCGCCGGGGGAAAGCGGCCGGCCCCGAATACCCTGGACTTTGGCCGGAATAACGGCCAGATTCCCGGGGGTCCAGACCAGAAAAACCGTCATAGGGCGCCGATCGGAGCGGGCGCGTCCCCGGTTTGCCGATTCCACCAGAAAAGGACAGAACATGGTCTCACATGACGGCGCCGTTGTTACCGTGGATTGCCAGTATATCGAGCCCGAACGGGCGGCCGCGTACCTCCTCATCGAGGAGGACCGCGCGGCGTTCGTCGACAACAACACGATCCACGCCGTGCCCATTCTGATGGACGCGCTGGCCAGCCACGGCCTGACGCCGGAACAGGTGGACTATCTCTTTGTCACGCACATCCACCTCGACCACGCGGGCGGCACGGCCGCCTTGTTGGCCCGTTGCCCGAACGCGCGGGTTATCGCCCATCCCCGCGCGGCCCGTCACCTCGTTGATCCCAGCCGGCTCGTGGAGAGCGCCATGTCTTTGTACGGCCGGGAGCGGTTCGAACAGTTGTACGGCTCCGTTGAGCCCGTGCCGGCGGAGCGCATTGAGACGGTTGAGGACGAGGCGATCATCGGCTGGGGGCAGCGGAAGCTGCGCTTCCTGCACACCCGGGGTCACGCCAATCACCATTACTGCATCTACGATGACCGCGCCAACGGCCTGTTCTCCGGCGATTCCTTTGGCGTGGCCTATCCGGCCTTGCAACGGGACGGCAAACCCTTCGTCATCTGGTCCTGTCCGCCCACGGATTTTGACCCCGGCGAAGCGCGCAAGACCGTGCAACGCGTCATGGACTCCGGCGCTCAACGCGTATTTGTGAGCCACTTCGGCCCTTATTCGGCGATGAGCGAGGGCGCGGCGCAGATGCTCTGGTATATTGACGAGATGGACCGGCTGCTCCAGGAGGCGACGGCGTCGGAGGCGGCCGGCGAGGAATTGGAACAGTTGTGCATGGATGGCGTGGCCGGCGCCACCACACGAGCATTGGAAAAGGCCGGCCTGGATCCGGCCGATGAAGCGACGTGGCGTTGGGTCGACGGCGACGCGCGTCTCAATGCCCTAGGCGTTGCTTTCGCCGCCCAGCGGCGGCGGAGAAAAGCGGGCTAAGAGCGGAGTATGTTGTTGAAAGTTTACTTTGGAATGAGCGTCATGGGCGCCGTATGGGCCCGCCAAGCGCTACTGGTTGCCGCGGCCGCTTTCCTGTGCGCGGGATGTACAACGGGATGCGCGACGAATCGGGCCATCGATCGTTTCTACGAGGGCTATGAGCCCGGCGCGCCGCTGAACGCCGCCATTGTGGAAGAAGAAGACAGAGAGACGTACCGCCGCGTCCGTTTCGATTTCGACGGGTTACCGGACCAAACGGTCCCCTCCGTGATGGCGCTTCCGCCGGAGGAGGGCGTGTATCCCGCGGTCATTTTCCTTCATGGCATCGGCCAGCGCAAGGAATTCCTGGACGAGATTGCCGAGCCTTTCGTCGAGGCCGGATTCGCCCTGGTCACCTTCGATCAGCATGATCGGGGGGAGCGCCGGCTGGACCGGCGGGGCCCCATCCGCTCCGCGCTTGCGTTGCGGCGGCGCACGGCCTGGACGGTTATCGAAACCCGGCGGCTCGTTGACTATCTGGAAACGCGGGACGACATTGCGGACGGGCGCGTCTACCTTCTCGGCGCGAGCTACGGGGCTATCACCGGCGCCACGGCCGCCGCTTTTGAGGAACGCATCCCCGCCGTCGTGCTAACCTACGGCGGCGGGCACTTGCCGACCCTATTCCGTACGCCGGAAGCCCGGGAGGAGCCCGGGCTGCTCGTCTATCCCATGCGCCTCGTGGCGGGCCTGTTTTTCGCGCCCGCCGATCCCGTCCACCACATAGGGGCCATCTCGCCGCGGCCCGTGTTGATGCAGAATGGAAAACACGACACGATGATCATTCCCGAAAGCGCCCAGAGGCTGTACGAAGCGGCGAAGGAGCCCAAGGAAATCATTTGGTACGATTCCGAGCATATCGGGTTGGACGAGGAGCAAGTCGAGGACGTGATCGACGACGCCATCGCCTGGCTCGCGGAGCGCGACGCGGAGCACAGGGAAGAAGCCCCGTCCGGCGGCGGCGAGGCGCGGCTGTGAGCAGGGGAAACGGCATGTATTCCGGCCGCTTGGATGAAGCCTTCGTCTTCGCCCACCGTCTCCACCGCGCCCAGCGCCGCAAAGGCTCTGGCGTCCCCTACGTGACTCACCTCATGGCGGTGGCGGCCCTCGTCGGCGAACACGGCGGCACGGAGGACCAGGTTATCGCCGCCTTGCTCCATGACGCGGTGGAGGACCAAGGGGGCGAAGCGACGCTGGAGGTGATCCGCCAGCGTTTCGGCGAGGCCGTGGCGCGGTATGTCGTGGCTTGTAGCGACGCTTTCACGGAGCCGAAGCCCCCGTGGCGGGAGCGTAAGGAAACGTTCCTCCGCGAACTCGCCGCGGCGCCGCCCGACGTCAAGCTGCTTGTCGCCGCGGACAAGCTCCACAACGCCCAGACCACCCTCGGCGATCTCAAACACATGGGATCCGTGGTTTGGGACCGGTTTCAGGGCCGCCGCGAAGGCACCCTCTGGTATTACGAGACGGCCGTCGCGTCGTTGGAGCGGGATTGGGACCACCCAGTCCTCGGGGCGCTGCGGGATTTGGTCCAAGCCCTGCGCGCCCACGGCGACGGCGCGGCTCCGCCCGCGCCATGAGGCCCGCTCCGGCGCGTCAATACATCGCGCCGGACGACACCGCGACCATGAGGTTTTGGTTCCGGTTAAGTTGGTTCCGTACCGCCACGACGAGGTTCTCGTCCATGGGGATCTTCTCGCTGGCGGCGGGGCTGATGCGCGGCGGCGGCCCCGTGGGGAAGGAGCGGATGCCAAAGGTGTTGCACAACGCGTCGACCACATGGGTGACGCAGGCCATGGGGTGGCCGGCTTCATCCACGGCGGGCGGGTGGTGCGCGCGGATGCTTTCCACGAGCGCTTCGGGCAGGCCCCAGGCATCGGCGAGCCACGCCCCCACGTCGCAATGGCTAAACCCATCCAGAACTTGTTGCTCCGCGTCGAATTGGGACAGCTCCCCCGTCTCGGCCAGCTCCAGAACCGCCTTGAACTCCGCGGGGAAGTGCTCGGCGAGCACGGCCTTGCCCACGTCGTGCAGCAAGCCCGCGATGTGCGCGCCGCGCAGCTCGGGCATTTCCCGGATGTACCGGATTTCAAAGACGCCGCAGGCCATGGAGCACGCCAGGCTATGGCGCCAGAGCATGCGCTGGGCCTTCATTGCGTTCCGGCCGATGCCGAGGGTGTCTAGCATGGCGATGGTGATGGCCAGGCGCTCGACCTCGTCGAAGCCGAGCACCACCACGGCGTCGGGGACGGTCAATATCCGCCGCTGGAACCCGTAGTAGGAAGAGTTGACCGTCCGCAGGATCTTAAGCGTCAACGCTTGATCGCGGGCGATCTCGGTGGCGAGATCCAAGGCGGTGGAGTCTTCGTCGTTGACGATGGTCATGATCCGCGTCACGACATGGGGAAGCGTCTCCACCGACTCGATGGCGAGCACCCGCGCGCGCAAATCCCCGCTATCCTGCTCCCGGTTCTTTCCGTTTCCATTATTGTGCGCCATACTCGCCGCCTCCGTTGCCCGTGGCGCGCTGTGCCCCGCGCGGCTTTCCGCCCGCCGCCCGGCGTGGTTTCCGTGGAAGCGTGCTCCCCCCGTCAGCTTGCCGCCCGCCGCGTCAGCACGGCGCACAAGTCCCGGGCCCGTTTCGCCGCCGTTACCGCCGCTTCGGTGTTGTCCCCTGCCGCGAGGACGTATCCTACCTGGTCGCGGCCCGAACAGTCGACCGTATCGCCAAGGACATCCCCCGGCTTCACCATAATGACGACTTCCTTCACTCCGGGGACCTGCCGGGCCTGGTCGACGCCCGTAACGGCGGTCACCTGTCCCGCGGCGCCGGGCGTCCAATAGAGCGCCGCGCCCCGTTCGTACAGACGCGCGCCCCGCGGCGCGCGGCCCAGCGCCACGCCCAAAGCGTCCGCGGCGAAGTCATGCCCATGGGCAAGCCAGATGAGATCCGTGGGGATCCGCCCCCCGCCGGGCCGTCCCGCGATTTCGACGATGCGCGGGCCGTCCGCCGTAACGATGACCTCGGCGTGGACCGTGCCGCAGCGAAAGCCGATGGCGTCCAGGGCGTCCCGCACGCAAGTCTCGATGGCCGCCGCCGCGTCCGGCGCCAGGGGCGGCGGCATGAAGATGCCCACGTCGTAGCGGTAGGGCGGGGCCGAGCGCTCCTTCCCGGTGACGCCGCCCAGGTGGAACCGGCCCTCGTGGACGAGGCCGTCGACGCAATATTCCTCGCCCTCTAGGAAACTCTCCAGCAACACGCCGCCGCCGCGCGCGTGTTGATAGGCCTGGGTGAAGGCGTAGGAGACGTCCTCGGCGGTGTTCACGGCCTGGACGCCCCGGCTGGCGTTGCCATCCGCGGGTTTGACGATAAGGGGAAAACCGAACCGCGCGGCCGCCGCTTCCGCCTCCGTTACGGTGGCGGCGCTGGCGTAAGCCGGGCCGGGCAGCCCTTGGGCGGTTAGCCGTTCGCGCATGGCGAGCTTGTTCCGGCAGCACCGGGCCGCGTCCACGCCAGGGCCGGGGAGGCCCAAGCGCTCCGCCGCCGCCGCCGCCGCCTCCACGCCCGCCTCGGCTGCGGGGAACACGCCGTCGGCGTGGAATCGCTCCGCCGCCGCCGTGACTTCCTCGGGATCCCGGATGTTGGCGGTCGCGCCCATGTCGGCCATATGCAGGCCAGGCGCCTCCGCGCTGCCGTCGATGACGCCCGTGAATAGACCCAGATCCTTCGCCTTGCGGACAAAGCCAATCTGGTTTCCGCCGCCGCCAACAATCAGTATCCGTTTCGCCATGATTTCCCGTTCCTCCAAGAAGGCGACCACTCCGCGAACGCGCCCATCCCGGCGCAAGCCGTCATCCCGGCCTTTCCATGTGAAGCGTACCACAGTCCCGGAGCCGCGCGCCGCCTTGGCCGCCGGTTGTCGTGCGTAGTATTGCAGCCCAGGCATGCGGGCTTAAGCTCAAAAGCTGGTATTGAGCGGTCCGTAGCGGCTACAATCCCCGGGTTTGCGCCTGGCCCTCTCCGGCCGGCGCCGGTTGCGGCCTACCATTGCGTGCGCGGGGTAAAAGAACGTGCTGTCGGACCGTCCGGGCCATAGCGAGCGCCCATGAGCAAATATATCCTTCGCAGACTAGCAGAGTTTGTGCCTGTACTCCTCATTATCGTCACCATCACCTTCTTTCTGGTGCGGTTGGCGCCGGGCGGGCCCTTCGACGCGGAGCGAGCCGTGCCCCCGGAGGTGTTGCGCCAGCTCGAGGCCCAATACAACCTGGACGCGCCGCTCTACCGGCAGTATCTCAACTACCTGGGCGGCCTGGTGCAAGGCGATCTCGGCCCATCCTTCCGCAGGCCTAGCCGCACCGTCCGCGAATGGATCGCGCTGCGCCTGCCCGTGTCGCTGGAGCTGGGGGCCTACGGACTGCTCGTCGCCATCACCATCGGCCTGAGCACGGGCGTCTACGCGGCCCTTAAGCCCAACACGGTCCGCGACTACGTGCCCATGTCCCTCGCCATGGTGGGCATATGCGTGCCCAACTTCGTCCTCGGGCCCCTGATGGTGCTCATTTTCGCCATCTGGCTGGGCTGGTTACCCGTTGCCGGATGGGATTTTCCCGAGCACCGCATCCTGCCCGCCATCGCCCTCGGCACGGCTTTCGCCGCCTATATCGCCCGGCTGAGCCGGGGCGGCATGCTGGAGGTGCTCGCCCAGGATTTCATCCGCACCGCTCGGGCCAAGGGACTTAGCGAGGCCCGCGTCATCCTGCGCCACGGCCTTCGGGGCGGCTTGCAGCCCGTGGTGTCCTTCCTCGGGCCCGCCACGGCCGGGCTGCTTACGGGCTCCTTCGTGGTGGAGACGATTTTTCAGGTGCCGGGCCTCGGCCGCGAGTTTGTGCAGGCCGCCTTCAACCGGGACTACACCATGGTGATGGGCATCGTGCTGTTTTTCGCATTTATGATCATGTTCCTCAACCTGTTGGCCGACATCGTGCTTGCCTGGCTGGATCCGCGCTTACGCTATGATTGAGAGGGTATTTAGTGTGTTTATGGCCAAAAATATCGAGTTTTGGCTGGGAGCGGGCGGATCTTATTAAAGCTTAGGGCCCTTCCCTTTAATAACGCCTCCGTGGCGGCGCCCATACAAACCGATTATACGGATAAAATTGACGCAGTATGATGCCAGCACAGTTCACAAGCACCGCGGCGGGAGAGGTCCTAAAGACGCTGGAAGGCTGTTACGCCCCCAAAGAGACCCGTCTTCGCGCCGCGAATGGATAACGCATGACCACTGACATTCACACCATGGAAGCGGAGGCCGGCTTCGAGAGCGGCAGCAGCCTGTGGAGCGACGCCTGGCGCCGGCTCAGCCGCAACAAGGCGGCCATGGCGGGGCTCGTCGTGCTCGCCGTTCTGATCGTTGTGGCCATCGCGACGCCGTGGCTGACGCCCTATGGCTATCAGGACCAGAACATCGCCCTTGGCGCCACGCCGCCCAGCGCGCAACATTGGCTGGGCACGGACACGCTCGGGCGGGATCTTTTCACACGCATCCTGTATGGCGGCCGCGTGTCTCTTATGGTGGGCTTCGCCGCCACGGCCGTGTCCCTGGTGGTGGGCGTGACCTACGGCGCCATCGCGGGGTTCGCGGGCGGGCGCACGGACAATCTCATGATGCGCATCGTCGACATCATGTACGCTCTGCCCTTCACCATCTTTGTCATCATCCTCATGGTGTTCCTGGGCCGGAACATTGTCCTGCTGTTCGTCGCCATTGGCGCGGTGGAATGGCTCACCATGGCCCGCATCGTGCGGGGTCAGGTGATGTCCCTGCGGGAAAAGGAGTTCATCGCCGCCGCGCGCGTCCTGGGTGTCCGGCGCCGGCACATCCTCTTCCGCCATCTCATCCCCAACGCCCTGGGGCCGATCATTGTTTACACGACGCTGACGATCCCGAACATCATGTTGCTGGAGGCTTTCCTCAGCTTCCTGGGCCTTGGCGTGCAGGCGCCCATGAGCTCCTGGGGCGTCCTCATCAACCAAGGCGTGGAGAGCATGGAGGAGTACCCCTGGCTGCTCATCTTCCCGAGCATCGCCCTGTCCGTCACCCTCTTCGCCCTCAACTTCTTGGGCGACGGCCTCCGCGACGCCCTCGACCCCCGCGTCTCGAAAGACTGAATGCATGCCCCTTCTGGATGTACAAGACCTGACCACCTACTTCCACACCCGCGCCGGGACGGTCCGCGCCGTCGACGGCGTCAGCTTCCATGTGGAGGAAGGCGAGACCCTAGGCATCGTGGGCGAATCGGGCTGCGGCAAGTCCGTGAGCGCGTATTCCCTCTTGGGCCTGCTGCCCATGCCGCCGGGCCGGATCGAGAAAGGGGCCGCCCGGTTCCAGGGCCAAGACCTGCTCGCCGCCACGGACCGGCAACGCCGGGCCATCCGCGGCCGGGCCATCAGCATGATCTTCCAGGACCCCATGACCGCGCTCAATCCGTACATGACCATTGGCGGTCAGCTAATGGAGC
>SLHB01000178.1 GCA_007136375.1 Candidatus Hydrogenedentota bacterium | reverse complement strand
TCCAGGTGCTGTGCGAGACCGGTCTGCTAGGCGCCCTGCTGTTCTGCGGCTTCTGGGGCTATGTGGGGGTATGGGGCGCGCGGCGCATCCGCGCGACGGCCTCTTCCGCGGACCGGTGGCTATTGTGTGGACTGTACGCCGGTATCGTGGCTTTCTTGGTCCATTCTCTCGTGGATTTCAACTTCTACAATCCCAGTTTGGCCACGTTGGCCTTTCTCCTCACCGGTTGCTTCTTCGCCTTGGCCGGGCGCGCCTCCGGTCATGAGGCGCCCGCCAAGACAGTCCCCCGGACGGGCTTCTTCCATCCGGCGGCGGCCATCGTGCTGCTGTCCGTCGCGGCTATCGGCGCCGGCGCCGGATACCGGTTGTGGGCGAACGAAATCACGGCGCCCGATGAACGAAAGGCGGGCGACTGGATCGGCGCCGCCACGTTCTTCGCCCAACACGTCCATCCCACCCGGTTCAATCCCCAGGATCCGCCCGCCATCCGCTTGGAGGCGGCGGCGCTCCTCTTCGAGTATCGCGACGCGATGGAAGAATTCGGCGTCATCCGCGTACCCGTGCCCGTGGGCGAGGGGACCGTGATGCGCCTGTTGAGCCACGCGCCGGACGCCACGGCGGAACAGCTTCGGCAAGGCGTGCTCGAGATCACGAATCCCGATATCGCCCGCGTCCGCGCCCGCGCCGCTATCCAAGACGAAGCGGTCCGGTTGGAAGCGATCGACAGCGCCTTTCCCTACGATCCTGAGCTGGCGGCCCACATCCACGTCCTCTACGACCGGCTCCGCCTCTTGGCCAACGGCGACGAGAGCGTGCGCCGGGAGGCGACGCTCCAGAGCCTGCAATGGGCGGAGGAAGCGGTGGAGCGCAGCCCGCGCCAAGCCTGGTTCCGCACGAGTTACGCCGAAGCCTTGTGGCATCGGGGCAATCTGGATGGCGATCAAAGCTATTTCGAGCAAGGCCTGGAGCAATACCAGAAGGCCACGGAGCTGTCGCCCATCTACCCCGGCATTTGGCGGGCCTATGCCGGGGCGCTGCGGGAGTTCGCCCGGGCGCACCAGGAACACGGCGTCGCCGAGGAAGCCCGGCGGTTGACCGCCCGGGCCGAGGAAGCCGAGGAGAGAGCCGCCTATCTGCAGCGGTTCCGCGAAAACGGCGGGGTGGCCGGGCCCGCGCCGATGGCGGAGCTGGGCCCATGAACGTGTTGGTTATCCATGGCCCAAACCTGAACCTCCTCGGCCAGCGCGAGCCCGGCGTGTATGGCTCGGTGACGTTGAGCGCCATTGACGCGATGCTCCGGGACGAAGCGGACCAACTGGGCTACGCCCTGCGGACGTTTCAGTCCAACAGCGAAGGCGAACTGGTCACCGCCGTCCAGGACGCCGCGGGATGGGCCCACGCCATCATCATCAATCCCGCCGCGTACACGCACACCAGCGTCGCCATACGGGACGCCATCGCCGCCGTGGGCATTCCCACCGTGGAGGTGCACCTGTCGAACGTGCACGCGCGCGAGCCGTTCCGCCACGCCTCGCACATCGCGCCGGTGGCGCGGGGCCAGATAGCGGGCTTCGGCGCGGACAGCTACCGCCTGGCCTTGCAGGCCGTAAGAGGGATTCTGGAGGAAGGGGCCGGGGGATAGCCCCGCGCCGTCTTCTGGGAAGAGAGAAAGGCTGTGGGGGGCCGCGCCGCCCGGGGTCGGCGGTGGACGTTCAAGCCCTCGTCCGCGCGCCCGGCCGCAACGTTTTGGAAAGGACATCCTAGTTTCATGCAACCAAGAATCGACCGTGTCCGGGAACGTCTGGCCGGACACGGCTGCGACGCCTTTATCAGCATGACCCCGCCCGTTAACCAGTACCTCTCGGGCTTCCGTGGCACCACGTCGGTGCTCCTCATTACCGAGCAGCACGCCCTGTTCTTGTGCGACTTCCGCTACACCGAACAAGCCCAGGATCAGGTGAGCGGCTACGACATCCGCGAGCTCAGCGGGCGGCTCTTGGTCCGCGCGGGAGAAACCGTGGCGGAGATGGGCCTGTCCCGCGTGGCCTTCGAGCCCCAATACACGACCTACGGCGAGATCCACGCGCTCCAGCAAGGGGCCGGCGACGTCTTCGTTCCCGTGGACGCGCTGGCGTCGAAGCTGCGGGAAGTGAAGGAGCCCGGGGAGATCGCGCTGATCCGCGAGGCGTCGGAATTGGCGGAAGGCGTTCTCGCCGATTTGCGCCCCTTCATCGGCGAAGGCGTCCAAGAAAGGGAACTTGCGGCCCGTTTTGAGTATGAATTCAAGAAGCGGGGCGCTTCCGGGGCCTCCTTCGACACGATAGCCCTATTCGGCGCGCGGAGTTCGCTGCCCCACGGGGAGCCCGGGGCGGCGGCGCTTCAGCCCGAAGACACGGTGCTCATCGACTGCGGATGCCGGCGAGCCGGGTATTGTTCCGACTTGACTCGAACCTATGTGTTCGGTAGGATGCCGGACGTCTGGTTCCAAAACATCTACGAAGTCACCTTGACCGCCCAGCGCAACGCCCTGGCGGCCATCCGCCCCGGTGTCACTTGCCGGGAAGTGGACGCCGCCGCGCGCGATGTCATTACCGAGGCCGGATTTGGGGAGCAGTTCGGCCACGGGCTCGGCCACGGCGTGGGCGTCGAGGTCCACGAAGCGCCGCGGCTCAACCCCCAGTCTGAAACGCTTCTGGAAGCAGGCATGGTGATTACCGTGGAGCCAGGCGTCTACCTGCCAGGACAAGGGGGAGTCCGGATCGAAGATCTCGTAGCCGTGACCTCAGACGGGTGTGATGTGCTTACGCGTACGCCAAAAGAACTGGAAATCCTCGTCAAATGATATCGACCGCGGACTTTCGTAACGGAATGATAGTGGTTCAGAACGACGATCTCATGGAGATCGTGGAGTTTCAGCACGTAAAGCCGGGCAAGGGCGGCGCCTTTGTCCGGACAAAGCTGCGCAACGTCATGACCGGGCGGGTCTTCGAGAAGACCTTCCGCGCTGGCGAGCGCATGGAGGAAGCCCGGCTCATCGAAGAGCCCTACCAGTTCCTGTACAGCGACGGTGACCTCTACCATTTCATGCACACCGAAACCTACGAGCAGACGGCCGTGGGCGCCAACGTTGTGGGCGACAAGGCCGCTTGGCTCAAGGAAAATCTCGAAGTGGGGTTGCTCTTTTACAAGGGCAATGTCCTTATGGTGCAGATCCCCACTTTCGTTGAATTAAGAATCACTCAGTGCGATCCCGGCGTTCAGGGAGACCGCGCGACCGGCGGGTCCAAACCGGCCACCGTCGAGACCGGCGTGACGATTCAAGTTCCGCTCTTCCTGAATGAGAACGACGTGGTGAAAGTAGACACACGCTCCGGCGAATACGTTGAGCGCGTCACTTAAGGCGCGGGCGTCCAGGGGATCGGGCCGAACACAGAGGAGTGGCCAATGGACATCGAACGGCTCCAGGAGCTGATCCGTGTCTTCGAGAACTCCAGCCTTTGGGAGATCGAGATAGAAGAATCGGGGCGCCGGGTGTGTCTCAAGAAGGGCCAGCCCGCCGCGATTGGGCCCGCCGTTCAGCCCGCGCCTTATCCGCAGGCTCTGGCGCCCGCGCAGCAGATGCACCCTCAGCCCCAAGCCGAGGCGGCTCCGCAAGGCGGCGCCGCGGAGACCGCCGCGGGTAAGGGCGCCACTACGATCAACTCGCCGATGGTGGGCGTTTTCTACTCCTCGCCGGCGCCCGGCGAGGAGCCTTTCGTCAAACCGGGCGACACCGTATCCGAGAATCAGACGGTGTGCATTGTTGAAGCCATGAAGCTTATGAACGAGGTGACGGCGAAATTCGCCGCCACCATCGAGAAGGTGCTTGTCGAGAACGGAGAACCCGTTGAGTATGGCCAGCCCCTTTTCGCCGTTCGTGCGCTAGAATAGCCCAGGCCCGGTTCATGTTTAGACGCATATTGATCGCCAACAGGGGGGAGATTGCCGTCCGGATTATCCGTGCGTGCCGCGAAGCGGGGATCACCTCCATCGCGGTACACTCCGACGCGGATCAGGATTGTCTCCACGCCTCCCTGGCCGACGAAAGCATTTGCATCGGAGGCCCGTCCTCCAGCGAAAGCTATTTGCACATCCCCGCGATTATCGCCGCGGCCGAGATTTGCGACGCCCAGGCGATCCATCCCGGCTATGGATTCCTGTCCGAGAGCGCGAAATTCGCCAATATTTGCCGTGAATGCAACATCAAGTTCATTGGTCCAAGTCCCGAAGCCATTTCCCTGAGCGGCGACAAGGCGGCCTGCCGGGAAGCCGTGAAGGAGGCCGGCGTGCCGACGGTCCCCGGCAGCGAGGGCCTCGTGAAGGACCCGGAAGAGGCCCAGCGCATCGCCCGGGAGATCGGGTTTCCGGTTCTCGTCAAGGCCTCCGCGGGCGGCGGCGGCAAGGGGATGCGCATCGCCCACAATGAAGTCGCGCTGAAGAACGCGGTGGCCATGGCCACGGTCGAGGCGCAGGCGGCTTTCAATGATGGCGGCGTCTATCTAGAGAAGTTCGTTGAGAACTCGCGGCACGTGGAGTTCCAGATTCTCGGCGACGAACACGGCCGCGTAATTTCCCTCGGCGAGCGGGAGTGCACCATCCAGCGGCGGCACCAGAAGCTTATCGAGGAGACGCCCTCCCCGGCCCTGACGAGTTCGCTCCGAGCGAAAATGGCGAAGGCCGCCGTCCGCGCCGCCCGCGCCATTGGATATTCGAACGCCGGCACCGCCGAATTTCTCCTGGGGCCCGACAACCAGTTCTACTTCATCGAGTTCAACGCGCGCATTCAGGTGGAGCATCCCGTTACCGAGGAAGTGACGGGGATCGACCTGGTGCGGGAACAACTCCGTATCGCGGCGGGCGAACCCTTGGGATACAGCCACGCGCGCCCGTCGGGATCGTCCATCGAAGCCCGGGTATACGCGGAAGATCCCGACAACAATTTCATGCCGAACGCGGGCCAGCTCGGGCGTTGCCACATTCCCAGCGGGCCCGGCGTGCGGGTGGACACCCACCTCTTTTCTGGCTACGTGGTTCCGCGCTATTATGATTCGCTCCTCGCGAAGGTCATTGCGCGGGGGCGGGACCGGAACGAGGCCATCGGCCGCCTTGCCGGCGCGCTGGACGAGTTCGCCACGGAGGGCATCAAGACCACGGCGCGCCTGTGCGCGCGGATCATCCGAAGCGATAGCTTCCGCCGGGGCGAATTGAGCCCCACCCTAATTGACAGCTTCGTCCCCAAGACCAAGTGAGCGGTCCCGCCGCGCCAACGCGCAGGTGGAGCGAAGCGGCGCATCCCCCGGGAAGGGCCACGATGAACGATCCCATCGCGCTGGGAAAACACGAAGTCGATATGTCGGTGTACGCCAAGGTGGCGGCCCATGAGACGCTCCGGCAAGGCGGCATCGTGCGCATGAACACGGGCTTCTCCGAGAAGCTCGGCATGAGCCGGGTGCCGGGCGTCGCTACCCGTCTCGAAGACGACGGCAGCTTACAGATCGACATCTCCGTGGTGGTCCAATACGGCGCCGATCTTCGCGCCCTGGGGCCCGCCATTCAGGAGGCCGTGCTCAGCGGCATCCGCCGCATGTCCGACCAGCCCGTGGGCCAGATAAACGTTTACATCGCCGACATCGAATTCCCCGAGGGCGAGCAGAAGTTCCTCCCCAAGGGGACCCGGGAAGCGGCGTCATGAAGCTCTTCCAGTTTGTCACCCACCGCATTCTCGGCGCCCTCGCCATTGTCACGGGGCTGATCCTCGTGTTCTCGTGGGCGCCTTTCGTGTCGGGTCTCGCGTCCCTTCTGGGCGGCCTCTTTGCGCCCAGCAACCTCTGGAGCCTCATGCTCGCCCAGGTTGTGGGCAATGGCCTTATCATCCTCGGGATTGTGGGCGTGGCGCCCCTCGCCGCCTGGGGGCGGCGCCGGAAACGCTTGTCCTTTGAAGGCCCCCACGGGCCCGTTGCTGTCAACGTGGGTTGCATCGAAGACACCTTGAACCGCGTCACCGGCGGCTTGCCGGAAGTGGAGCGCATCCAGATTCGGGTGCGGCCCGGCAAAGACCGGCGGACGGTCCACGCCGACGCCGAGACCCACGTGCGCAAGGCGGCGGACATCAGCTTGCATGACACCCTCGGCGTCATTGGCGAGGCCATCAAGGAAGCCGGGGAAAGCCTGGGTATCCGCGCCATGACGGTGGCCATGACGGTGGAAGGCATCAACGCCGACGCTGGACAACGGACCCGGCACATGGATTATGCCGACGCCGCGGAAGCGGAGGCGGCCGCCGAGGCCGAAGCGGAAGGCCCGCCAGAGAAAGACGCGGCCGGGGCGTCCGCCGAAGACAAGGCCGGCGGCCCGGACACTGGCGAGATGGGCGGCGGGAACCCCGGCGGCGGCGACGAATACGAACCCTACGCCTTGGACGAGACGGCCGCGGGCTTTGACGAGTACCTCCCCGGCGAAGGCGTGACGCCGGAGGAGGAGCCGGAAGAAGATGTGCATGAAATCCCGGGGGATAAGGGCGCTCCGCCGGAGACGGCGGATGAAGACGCCGCCCCTCCCGCCGATGACGAGCCCCAGCGGCCCGGCGGCGGGGAGCGCCCCTAAGCGTTCACGGGCGCGCTGGCCTGTGGGGGAAAAGCCCACGTATCTTTGGGGGATCGTTGCGTGAGGAGCAGAGGACTGTTGTGTTAACCAAACGGATTATCCCCTGCCTTGACGTGGCCAATGGCCGTGTCGTCAAGGGCGTAAGGTTTATGGGCCTGCGGGACGCCGGCGACCCCGTGGAGATCGCCCGGCGGTACGACGAAGAGGGCGCCGACGAGCTTGTCTTCCTCGACATTCAGGCGTCCACGGACAACCGCGAGACCATGATGGACGTCGTGACGCGCACCGCCGAGCAGGCGTTCATGCCGCTGTGCGTGGGCGGAGGCATTCGGTCCATCGAGGACATCCGCCGTCTCCTCGCCGCCGGCGCGGACAAGGTGTCCATCAACACGCCGGCGATTCAGGACCCCGATTTTATCGACGCGGCCGCGAACCGTTTCGGCCGGCAGTGCATTGTGGTCGCCATAGACGCCAAGCGGGTGGACGGGAAGTATGTGGTCCACAGCCATGGCGGGCGGGACGGCGGCCGCGCCACGGCGCTGGAGGCCATTCCTTGGGCCCAGGAGGCCGAGCGGCGCGGCGCCGGAGAGATCCTCTTGACGTCCATGGACTGCGACGGCGTCAGGGAAGGTTACGACATCGAGCTGACCCGGGCCGTGGCGGACGCCGTGGGCGTGCCCGTGATAGCGAGCGGCGGGGCCGGATCGCTGGAGCATCTGCGGGCCGCGCTGCAAGAAGGCGGCGCGGACGCGGCCCTGGCGGCCTCCATCTTTCATTTTCGCGAGTACACCGTTCCTCAGGCCAAGGCGTATCTTGCGGAGCACGGAGTCCCTGTGCGATATTGAGCCCGCCGCGGCCGGGGTAACGCTACAGCCGAACTCCGGGGGCCGCGCGCGCTCCTGGGGAGGAGCTTCTATTCTTCCATGAATATTCAAGATATGCTCAAACTGGACGCTGCGGGCCTTGTAACGGCCGTGGTGCAACACCATGAAACCGGTCAGGTGCTGATGGTGGGTTACATGAACGAAGAGTCCCTCGCCATCACCTTGGAGGAACGGCAAGCCTGCTTCTGGTCCCGTTCGCGCCAGAAGCTTTGGCGCAAGGGCGAATCGTCGGGGAACGTCCTGCGGGTCAAGGAAGTGCGGATCGACTGCGACGGAGACGCGTTGCTGCTGAAATGCGATCCCGTGGGGCCCACCTGCCATACAAATGAGACCAGTTGCTTCTACCGGAAGAGCGATTTTTCGGGAAATGTCAGACTAGACGGCGACGGCGTGGCCACGGAATGAGGCGTCCAGGCTTCGCGCCGGGACGGGAGATTGCGCGCGAATGATTCATCCTACCCTGGAGGAGTTCCGGGCCATGGCCGAGCCGGGCGTCCTCGCGCCCGTGTATCGGGAGATTGTGGCGGACCTGGAGACGCCCGTGTCCGCCTACATGAAGGTGGCCAAGAACCAGCAGTACAGCTTTCTGCTGGAGAGCGTCGAGAAGGCCGACACCATCGGCCGCTATTCGTTCATCGGGGCGAACCCGTCCATCGTATTCAAGTCCCGCGGACGGGAGGTCACCATCACCCGGAACGGCGAGGCGGAGAGCTTCGAATCCGAGTATCCCCTGGGCGAACTCCGCAAGCTCATGGCCGGCTACAAGCCCGTCGCCATCGAAGGCATGCCGTATTTCCATGGCGGCGCCGTGGGCTACGTCGGGTACGACCACGTTCGCTTTTTCGAATCCATTCCCGACGTCAATCCCGACACCCTCGAAGCGCCCGACCTCTATTTCATGATCACGGACACGATCCTCATCTTCGATCATGTGAACAACCGGTTGAAGGTCGTGTCCAACGCCCACGTGGGGGAAGAGGGCGCCGACGCGGCCTACAACGAAGCGGTCCGCAAGATCGACGGCCTCATCCAGACGTTGCGGCAACCCCTCGTGGTGACCACGGAGCGGGTGCACAGCGGCCAGGTGAACGACGCCATCCGCTCCAACTTCACCCGGGAAGGCTTCTGCGCCGCGGTGGAGGCCGCCAAGGAATACATCCGCGCCGGGGACATTTTTCAGGTGGTGCTGTCCCAGCGCTTCGAGCGCGATCTCTACGTGAGCCCCGTCAACCTATACCGGGCCCTGCGCTGCATCAACCCCTCGCCATACATGACCTTGGTGCAATACCCCGATCTCACCCTTGTGGGGTCGAGTCCGGAAGTCATGACGCAAGTGCGGCACGGCCGCTGCATGGTGCGCCCCATCGCCGGCACGCGTCACCGGGGCAAGACCTTCCAGGAGGACATGGCTCTGAGCGAGGAGCTCCTGGCCGACGAGAAAGAGCGGGCGGAACACATCATGCTCGTGGATTTGGGCCGCAACGACGTCGGCCGCGTCAGCGCGCCCGGCACCGTCGCCCCGTCGAAACTCATGACCGTCGAGCGCTATTCTCACGTGATGCACATCGTGAGCGAGGTCGAGGGCGAGCTGAAGCCCGGCGAGGACGCCTATGGCGCGCTCCGGGCCACCTTTCCCATGGGCACGGTGAGCGGCGCGCCGAAGATTCGCGCCATGGAGATCATCGACGAACTCGAGCCCGTGCGCAGAGGCCCCTATTCCGGCGGCTGCGGCTACATCAGCTTCTCCGGCGACATGGACACCTGCATCATCATCCGCACGATGATCGTGAAGGACGGCGTCGCCTACGTGCAGGCGGGCGCGGGCATCGTCTACGATAGCCAGCCGGAACGCGAATTCGAAGAGACGGTCAACAAGGCCAAGGCGCTTTTCCGGGCCGTGGAGTTCGCCGAGAAAGGCTTGGAAATATGATCGTGCTCATCGATAACTACGACTCGTTCACCTATAATCTCGTGCAATACTTTGGCGAATACGAGACCGATCTCCGGGTTTTCCGTAACGACGAGGTCACCGTGGACCAAATCCGCGCCCTCCGGCCGGAGCGGATCGTCGTCTCTCCCGGGCCATGCACGCCGAAAGAGGCGGGCGTGTCGACAGAGCTTATCCGGGAGCTTGGCGGCGAATTCCCCGTGCTCGGCGTGTGCTTGGGGCATCAGTGCATCGGCGCCGCCTATGGCGGCGACGTTGTGCGCGCCGAGAACATCATGCACGGGAAGGTGAGCGCCATCCGTCATGACGCGTCGGCCTTGTTCAAGGATGTGCCGTCTCCCTTTACCGCGACCCGGTACCACTCTCTAATTATCAAGCGGGACACGTGTCCAG
>SLHB01000129.1 GCA_007136375.1 Candidatus Hydrogenedentota bacterium | reverse complement strand
ATGAGTTCGACGGCTTCGCGGGCGGTTTCCGCGCGGGCCAAGCCGTTCGCGATGAGGGAGGTGGTCCAGTGATCGCTGAAGGGGCCGACGAGCCCAAGCGTGGAGTCGAGGCCGTCGCGCATGGGGATAAACTCGATGCCGATGCTCACGCCGTGTTGGTTCATGCCGCCAAGGGCTTCACTGTTGGGTCCGGCGCCCAGGATGATGGCCCGGCATGTCCGGTCTGTTAACGGCAGATGGTTTACCACTTCGCCGTTCAGTTGCATGGGAATGGGCTCGGTATGGGATGACTCGTCCATGATGTAGGCGTACCCCATGAGGCTGCCGTCGCAAGAGCTTCCCATGAGCACGGAGCCGTCCGCCGTGGCGTCCTTCCCCGCCATGATCGTGGTGCACGCGCGGCTTTCGCCGGCGGAGAGGAGGAGCGTGGCCGCGCAGGCCAGAGCCACGAGCGCGCTTGTGATCCGGGAGGAATGCATATTGAGTCTCCTTGGGTTAGGGCAGCGTCTTTATGTAGCGGAGCGCGTACCGCAATGGATTCCATTGTGTGAAACGGTATTATGCGAGGGCGTGATACAGGCGGACGGCTCCACCCTCGAAGCCGTCCGCCCGTGCTTTGTCTCATGCTGCCGGTGTATTGCAGTGCGTCTCAGCCGCCGGCGAAGTCTTCCGCCCAGTCGGCGATGGCGGCGTCTTCATGATCGCCTGTAAAGACGACGGTGCGGTATCGCTCGGTGAACGTTGTTCCCGCCTCCAGGACAATGGGGTCGCTGATGAAGGCGAAGGCCGTGGGGGAGATGAATCCATAGTCCCGGTTGAACCACGGCGCGGGGTAGTCGAGGTTGCCAGGATGTTGGATAATAGCGAGCCCTTCCGTTTCGCCATGGTGTTCGCCATAGGCCGCGCACCACACGGCGTGATTTTCCCGGGTGCCCGCCTCGTCCTGGTTGCCGTCGGAATCCACAAGCGTCCCCGTCCCGAGGTCTGCGACATCGGGTCCGCGTTCGGGATCGCCCACGGCGAGCTCGGGCCGCATGCGGGCGCTAAAGAAGGAATGGCCCGTCGGTCCCACGGCCAGATCCTCCAGCGCCTCGAACTCGAATTCGAAGTCGAGAACGCGCACGGTGGGCGACGGCGCCCAAATGGTGACGCGCCGCGTGTCCCGGAGTTGATGAGCGCCCGCTTCCGTCACGATCCAGTCGCACACATCCTCTAGGACGACCCGGTCTCCCGTAGCTTCAATGATGCGGGGCGCCCGAGAGAAGACCTGGCCCGTCTCCAATTCGTGGCGCGGTTGCCAATAGTTGCCGCGCTCGACGCCCTCGGAGCGGACCCAATCCAGGCTGATGTACAAGGAGCTGTGATGGGGGTAGGGCTCCTGGTCCCACGCGGTGACGCTCGCGCCCGTGGCGGGCCCGTTTACGGGGTAGAAGAAGGGATACTTGTGTTCCTCGCCGAACTTGTACGCCGTGAACTCCTCGCCGTCCACGTACACCACGATCCGGTCGTCTTCCATCACCGCGCCGACGGTTTGCCCCTCCTCGCCATGCGCGCACCACGCGGCCCCGGTCAGTCCCGCCGTCAAGACGAACGCCGCGGCGCCATTCATAAACCTTCTTGTCTTCATCGTTTCCTCTCTCCCTCCAGCCTGATTCGGGCAGCGGAAAAGCCCAAGCGCTTACCCGCCGGGCCGCTCCTTGCGGCAACGCTTCATGATAGCCATTGCCCATCGCGGCGTCCAGCACGCGAAAGGCCTTCGCCCGTGCGCATGGGCGCGGTGTTAGGCGACCGGCGTCCGTCCGCTATCGCGGCCGGACCCGGCCCAATTGACACGGCGCGGCGCCGGGGCCATAATGCGCGTGCGCGCCGGAATCGGGAGCGATGAGCCGGGCGCGCGCCCTCCAGGACATCCCCCGGAACCCATCGCGAAAGGGAGCGTTTCCTATTCCAGCGCCCGTCATATTCCGGAAAAGCGCCGCGCCAGACGCGGGACAGGCAACAGCAGGGAGCGAGGACACATGACGCAAGATCAAAGGAGCCCAGGCGGAGCGGACACGGCGGCGAAACGGCGGTACAGCAGCAAGGTCACCGAAGGCGTTCAGCGCGCGCCCAACCGCGCCATGCTTCACGCCGTGGGCTTTACCGAAGAGGATTTCAAGAAGCCGCAGGTGGGCATCGCCTCCACATGGGCGATGGTCACGCCCTGCAACATGCACATCGACAAGCTGGCCCGCGACGCCGCGGAAGGCGCCGACGGCAGCGGTGGCAAGGCCGTCATTTTCAACACCATCACCGTGTCCGACGGCATCAGCATGGGCACGGAAGGCATGAAGTACAGCCTGGTCTCCCGGGACGTCATCGCCGACTCCATCGAGGTCGTCGCAGGCGCCGAGGGCTTCGACGGGTTGGTGACCATCGGCGGCTGCGACAAGAACATGCCCGGCTGCGTCATGGCCATGGCCCGCCTCAACCGGCCCAGCGTCTTCGTGTACGGTGGGACCATTCTCCCGGGTTGCCACAACGGCAAGGACGTGGACATCGTGTCCGTGTTCGAAGCCGTCGGCCAGCGCGCCAGCAATGTCATCGACGACGCGGAGCTGAAGGCCATCGAGTCCTGCGCCATTCCCGGGCCCGGCTCGTGCGGCGGCATGTATACGGCCAACACGATGGCGTCGGCGATCGAGGCCTTGGGCATGAGCCTGCCGAACAGTTCGGCCCAAGCCGCCATCTCGCCGGAGAAGGAGGCGGATTGCCGCCGCGCCGGAGAGGCCGTGCTCAACCTTATCGAGCGGGGCATCCGCCCATCGGACATCATGACGCGAGAGGCCTTCTTGAACGCCATCACCGTTGTCACCGCCCTGGGCGGATCGACGAACGCGGTCCTGCACCTCCTCGCCATGGCGCATACGGCGGGCGTCCGCTTGGAGCTCGACGACTTCACCCGCATCGGAAACAAAACGCCCGTCCTGGCGGATCTGAAGCCCAGCGGCCGTTTCGTCATGGCCAAGCTTGTGGAGATCGGCGGCCTGCTGCCGCTGATGAAGGATCTGTTGGATCGTGGGCTTCTGTACGGCGATTGCCTGACGGTGACCGGGAAAACCTTGGCGGAGAACCTCGCCGATGTCCAACCCTATCCCGCCGGGCAGGAAGTGGTGCGGCCCTTTGACGATCCGGTGAAGGCCACCGGTCACATCATCATTCTTCGGGGCAACCTCGCGCCCGAAGGGGCGGTCGCCAAGATATCCGGCAAGGAAGGCACCCGCTTCACGGGCGAAGCCATCGTGTTTGGATCGGAAGAAGAGGCGCTCAGCAAGATCCTCGACGGCACGGTGCGCAAGGGCCACGTCATCGTGATCCGCTATGAAGGCCCCAAGGGCGGCCCGGGCATGCGGGAAATGCTCGCGCCCACGAGCGCCGTCATGGGCCGGGGGCTGGGCAAGGACGTCGCTCTGGTCACGGACGGGCGCTTCTCCGGCGGCAGCCACGGGTTCGTCGTGGGCCACGTGACGCCGGAAGCCCAAGCGGGCGGACCCTTGGCCGTGGTGCGCGACGGCGACGCCATCACCATTGACGCCGAAAAGGCCGCCATCGATCTAGAGATTCCCGAGGCGGAGCTTAAGGACCGGCTCGCCGCGTGGACGGCGCCGGAGCCGCGCTACACCCATGGCGTCCTGGCCAAGTACGCCCATCTCGTCGCTTCGGCGTCGGAGGGCGCCGTGACGGACAAGAACCTCAACGCGTAGAGAACGCGCCGCCATAGACGAGCCGCGCCGGTGGGGTCCGCGAACGCGGGTCCCGGGGCGCGGCTCTCTTGTGTTTCCGGAGGAGGCGGCGGTCAGAGGATGCGGCGGACGACGTGGGCGTCAATTTCCCGGTAACTCCGGCCGGATTCTCGGAGATTGCGGCGGAATCCGTCCCGGTCTTCCGTGGATTGGAACTCAAAGCCGATGAGGGCGCGGCCCACCTGCTCGCCCGTGAAGGCGTAGTTGAAGTAGCAGATGCTCGCGCCATTCCGGGCTTCGACCAAGAAATCATGGAGGGCGCCGGCCCGTTCGGGAAACTCTAGCGTGATGAAATAGGCGTGCTGGAAGAGGTCCGCTTCATAGTGGATGATACGGAACTCCACGTCCTCTTCGCCCGTCACGTCCTCGTATACGACGCCGTGCTCGGTCAAGCGTTCTTCCAGCTTGGAGAGTTCCGGCGGGGAGGCCTCGACGCCGATGACGGGCCAGGCGCCGCTGGGGTCTGTCTTTCCATACTGAAACTCGATGATGTTCAGGCCGTCCAGATAGGTCTCCAGCAGATCGAGGAGCGAGCCCTGGCGTTCCTCGATGTGGAAGCGGAAATACTTGCGCCGCGCGGCGCCGATGCCCGCGTGGCGGGCGATCCACGCGAGCTGGCCAAAGTCCATGTTTGCGCCGCAGATCACCGCCAACGCGCGGCCGCCGTTGAACCGTTCGGCCTGTTGCAATAACCCCGCCAAACCCATGGCGCCGGAGGGCTCGGGCACGCACCTGCGCTGCTCCCACAGGAGCTGAATCGCCGCGCAGACCTCTGTGTTGCTCACGGTGATGAATTCGTCCACGAGGGCCGCGCATAGGGGATAGGTGATGTCGCCGGCCCGTTTCACCGCCGTCCCGTCGCAGAAGACGTCCACGTAGTCCAGCGTCACGGGACCGCCAGCCCGGATCGCTGCGGCCATCGAGGCCTGGCCTTCGCCTTCCACGCCCACGATGTGGATGGACGGGTAGTAGCGCTTGAGCCAGCACGCGCAGGCCGCCGCCATGCCCCCGCCGCCGATCTGGAGGTACGCCGTGTCGAAGGGACCCTTGCCGGACACAACGGCTTCGTCGGCCAAGGCGCCCTGGCCGCCCATGGTGGCGTAGTCGTCGTAGGGATGCACGAAGACGCGGCCCTCGGAAGCCTCGATCTCCCGGGCTTTCTCCGCCGCCTCGGTGTAGGTGTCGCCGTGGAGGATGACCTCGGTGCTTTCCCCGCCGTGAAGGCGCACCGCGAGCTGTTTCATTCGCGGCGTGGACAGGGGCATGACGACAACGGCATTCGCGCCGAGCCGGCGCGCGGCGAGGGCCACGCCTTGGGCGTGGTTGCCCGCCGAGGAGCACACCACCCCGCGTTCCCGTTCATCCGGGTTCAATTGAGCCATGCGGTTATAGGCGCCGCGCCACTTGTATGCGTGGATGGGGGAGATGTCTTCTCGCTTGAGGAACACCCGCGCGTTGACCGGCAGGCCGACTTCTTCGAGGGGCGTTGGCGAAGCGGCGGCGTAGATCCGTTGCCGCGCCAGCAGGATCTCCCGGAATAGCCGTTCTTCCGCGGGGTTACCCGTCATGCCCGCCCAGTTGCTCCAGGGGGATGGCCTCGTCCACCAGCATCACGGGGATATCCTCGCGGATGGGGTAGAGGTACTTGCGATCTTCCCGGACGAGGCCGCCCTCGATGGCTTCGGTCACGGTTTCGCCAGCGCGGTTCTGTAACGTCTTCGCCGCGATCGCCTCGTTGATTTTCGTGACGAGATCGCCGTCGGCCGGCGTCACCGGGGTTTTGTCCTCGGGGCAGACCAGGATTTTCAGGAGTTCAGCGTCAACCATAGGTATATCGGTCCTCATTAGGAAGAACATGCAGGAAAAGACTTGGAAGTTGGCCGGTATTCTAGCGCCCGCCCCCTGGGCAAAGCCAATTCGCGCCGCGCGCCCCCAAAATCGCCGGGTAAGCTTGACCGGACATCGTTGTCCAGTCTCATGCTCGCGCCGGGGAAGGAACAGTGGCCTTCATCCATCGGCTGAACGGGTATGGCCGGCATCTGTCCGGCATGCGAGGGCTGCCGCTCCGCCAATGGCGTTCGTATCCGGCGATTGCGAGCGCCCCTTGTGCTGGGGCGCCTGCTTGGGTAGCATGCGGGAAGGCCGTTCGCTTTCCGGCTCACGCATACCGCTCCGCGTCAACTCCGCTTCTGAAACGGTGTAGCAATCCATGCCCCGAGACTCACAGCCCCAAGAGGCCGCGCCAGGCGCGCCATCTCACGCGCGGGACATCCTCGTTCTCGCGCCCAACTGGCTTGGCGACGCGGCCATGGCCACGCCGATCTTCCCGGCGTTGCGCCGCCGCTATCCCAGCGCACGGATCACCGTGGCGGGCCGGAGCGCCATTTGCGCCCTCCTGGATGGCCTGCCGGAGATCGATCGGTTCGAGACGCTGCCGCCGAGGCCCGGCTTGGGCGCCATGATCCGGGCCGCCTGGCGCTTTCGCAAACCAGACATCGCCGTGATCCTGCCCCACAGTTTTCGCGCCGCGTTGTTCGCTCGGTTGACGGGCGCGCGGGTTCGCCTGGGCGTGGATCGAGGCGGCCGCCGTCTCTTGCTGACCCACCCCGTCGCGCCGCAACGGGTCAATGGCCGCATCACGCCGGTGTACATGACTGAGGAGTACCTTGGCGTTCTCGGTCCGATCGGAGCTCCCGACCCTGGCGGCGGACTAACGTTGCGCGCCGACCCTCGGCTGCTAGCGGACATGGTGGAACAGCTTCCTCGGAGCGAAGGGCCGGTGGTGGGCTTTGCGCCTGGCGCCGCCTTTGGCCCGAGCAAGCGCTGGCCCGCCGAACGCTACGCCGCTGTGGCGCGAAGGTTGGCCCAGGAATGGGACGCGCGCTTGGTCCTGCTGACGGGGCCAGGGGAGGAAGACACAAGGCGGGCCGTGTTGGACGCCGCGGACGTTCCTTTCGTGGAGCCGCTTCCGGGCGCGCCCGGCGTGGCGGCGCTGAAGGCGGCTATCGCCAGCTTGGATCTCCTCATCGGCAACGACTCCGGTCCGCGCCACGTGGCCGTGGCCTTTGGCGTGCCCGTGGTTTGCATCATGGGTCCCACGTGGCCGGCGTATTCGTGCGGGCCCTACGAGCGCGGCGCCGTTCTCCGAAAGGAGGTCTACTGCGGGCCGTGCCAGCAACCCCATTGCGCCACGGACCACCGGTGCATGACCCGCGTAACCGTGGACGAAGTGGTGGAGGTGGCCGCGCGCTGGTTGCCGACACGCGGTCCTGGCGTTTCGTAGCGTGCCGCCGGTACACTGGCCCTCTGTCAACGAACGGCGCCGCGCTCCAAGCGGGTTACGCCCGCCGAAGCGGCGCTATCGAGGGGACTTCGAGCCGAGGGGAAAGGAGCAATGTGATGCGCGTGGGATGGTGGTGTGTACTGGTGTTTTGCGTGGCGGTTTTGCCGTGGCCCGCGGCCGCGGTGGAAGACGAAGTATACGACGTTGTTATCTATGGCGGGACGTCGGCCGGTGTGGCGGCCGCGGTTCAGGCGGCGCGCATGGACCAGTCCGTCATGCTGATCGTGCAGCATCGGAACATTGGGGGGCTGACGAGCAGCGGCCTGGGGCGCACGGATTGGGGATGGCGCGGAACCATCGGCGGCGTGTCCCTGGAGTTTTACGAGCGGGTCCGGGACTACTATCGCACTCCCGCCCGATGGGTCTACGAGGATCGCGAGGACTACCACGGCTCCCAGTTTCTGCCCGACGACCATCCCGGCATGTGGGGATTCGAGCCGCACGCGGCGGAGCAAGTCTTCGTGAAGATGCTCCACGAAGCGGGCGCGCCCTACTTGCGTGGCGAACGGCTCTTGTTGGACCCCGAGCGCGGCGTGGAGCGGGACGGCGCCCGCATCAGCGCGATCCGCATGGAGTCGGGCCTGCGCATCGCCGGACGCATGTTCATCGACGCCACCTACGAGGGCGATCTGCTCGCCATGGCGGGCGTGAGCTACACGGTGGGCCGCGAACCCAACGAGCAGTACGGCGAGTTTTACAACGGCGTGCAGAAAGCGCGCACCCACAATCATGTCCTCATGGACGGCGTCGATCCCTATGTGGAGCCGGGCGATCCCGATAGCGGCCTTCTCCCGGGCGTGCATGGAGACGACCCCGGCGAGGACGGCGAGGGCGATCACCGGGTTCAGGCCTATTGCTTCCGAATGACCCTCACGGACGCGCCGGACAATAGGGTTCCCTTCGAGCAACCCGACGGGTACGACGAGCTTGACTACGAACTCCTGTTCCGGAATTTCGAAGCGGGCGAGGAACGTATCCCCTGGCTGCCGGGGCGCATGCCCAACCGGAAGACGGACACCAACAACCGCTGGGGCGTAAGCACCAACCAGATCGGCGTCAACTACGCCTATCCCGAGGGGGACTACGCCACGCGCCGGGAGATCGAGGAGCAGCAGCGGCATTATCAGATGGGACTCATGTGGACCCTGGCGAACCATCCCCGCGTTCCCGAGCATGTACGGGAGGAGGTGTCCCAGTGGGGCCTGGCGCGGGACGAGTTCGCGGACAACGGACACTGGCCCTATCAGATCTACGTCCGGGAAGGACGCCGCATGATCGGCGAATACGTGCACACGGAGTTGGACTGCCGCCGGCTCCGTGTCGCGGAAGACAGCGTGGGCCTCGGCTCCTACAACATGGATTCCCACAACGTGCAGCGCTACGTGACGGAAGAGGGCTATGCGCAGAACGAAGGCAACCTGGAGATCTCGCCTGGCGGGCCCTACGTCATCAGCTACCGAGCTCTCACCCCGAAGCGGGAGGAATGCGAGAACCTCCTCGTTCCCGTGGCCGTATCGTCGTCTCATATCGCTTTTGGGAGCATCCGCATGGAGCCCGTGTTCATGATTCTCGGCCAATCCGCGGCGACGGCGGCGGCCCTGGCCAACGAGGCGGACACAATGGTTCAAGATGTGCCCTACGAAACCCTGGAGGCCCGCTTGCGTGCGGACGGCCAATACCTTGACCTTCCCGACGGCGTGGGACCCCACCCGCCGCAGATTGGGCATGCGGCGGACGCCTTTTCCGGCGTGGTCGTCGAAGCGCGCGCGGATGACCTGTCCGGAGAGTGGGACAGCAGCAGCCATGTGGGACCCCACGTGGGCGACGGCTACTTCGCCATCCACGGACCGGACAATCCAGGCGCCGAAGCCGCCTTCGAAGCTAGCTTGGACCCTGGACGCTACACGGTGTACATCGCCTACTCCGCCCACGACAACCGCGCCGAGAACGTATTGGTGACCGTGGCGCACGCGGAAGGCGAGGAGGACATCACCGTCGACCAGCGGACCGCGGCTGATGGCCCCGACGGCCTCTTCCATCCCCTCGGCGAGTTCGCTTTTGACGGTCCGGCCCGCGTCGTCATCCATGCCGGTGAAGCGGACGGCTACGTCATCGCCGACAGCGTGCGCTTCGCGCCCGTGGAGTGAAGCCGGTCCGCGGAGGAATGGGGAGGACATTAGGGCAGCAGCGCGCCCGCGCTGCTTGAGCGTCTTGAAAGGCGCCTGCATAGACCTAGAGGAGGCACGCTATGAGCATCCGAATCTTGGGAGCGCTGCTCCTTATGGCCGCCACAGCACACGGCGCGATTTCGGAGCAACCGGTTTTCAAGCTGTATCCCCCCAGCACGCTGGAGGCGACGGTGGGACAGGCTGAAGTTCATGCGCCGTTTACGCAGGCGGTCCCGTTCGGGCAGGGGGAACTGCCCCCCGAGGATGTGGCGCCCATCGCGGTAAATGGCCAGTCCATCGCGGCAACGACGGAGATACTCAACTACTGGCCCGACGGCAGCGTGCGCATGATCCGCGTTGAAGGCGTGGCGCCCCCCGAGCTTGTGGCGGAGCGTTCGCTTGAAGCATCCTTCGTTGACGAGGCCCTGGAGCCATACCGCCGCAACCCCGTACAAAGCGTAGAGGTGGAGGCGGATCGGCTGGTGTTTCGGGATGATGAGGAGCAGCCCATGGCGGCGCTTTCGTTGGATGCGGCGTGGATGCCGGTTACAAAAGAGAAGATCATCTATCCCAACGACCCGGAACT
>SLHB01000390.1 GCA_007136375.1 Candidatus Hydrogenedentota bacterium | reverse complement strand
TACAAGTACGTGTTCAGCGGCTCGGATAAGGCCAACCCCGACGCCGTGGACGTGCAGATTGTCATCAACGCCGCCCTGGGCGTCCAGTAGCGCCGTGTAGCGCCGGCATCTTGCCGGCATGAGAATAGAGCCTGATTTAGCCACGAAAAGACACGAAATAGCACGAAAACATCCCCCTAAATCCCCCTTCAAAGGGGGACTTTTGGGGGATTAACCACAGAGTCACGGAGGACACAGAGTTTTGTGATATAAACGAAGTCGAACGCACGAATATCAGCTGTCCATTCTCAAGAGCCCTCTTCAAAGGGGGACTTTTAGAACGTTTGGCCGCGCTTGTATCACTAAGCTCTGTGGCCTCTGCGACTCTGTGGTTTCTCTTCGCTCTTTTCGTGTGTTTTCGTGTCATTTCGTGGCTGAATCGAAGCCCGCCCGATACCAGAAAGATACCGGCGCTACGAAGCCCCGAAACAAGACAAGGACTTACGGGCGCTTGGCCGTGTAAGTCCTTGGTGTGTCTTGATTTAGGATGGCGGGGACGACGAGACTCGAACTCGCGACCTCTGCCGTGACAGGGCAGCGTTCTAACCAACTGAACTACGCCCCCGCGCATATTACGGGCGTGACCGCCCGCGCCATCGCTGGCACGGGGAAATATACCATCCGGAAATTCGGATGTCAACATCCTTTACGGCGCCGGCCGCGGGGCGCCCGGGGCAGCTTACCGCGCCGTTCGAGGCGGCGGCGATCGGCCCGCTTCCGGAAGGCTTGGTAGAGGGTTTCGGCCTGTTCCGGCGAGACTTGGCGGGCCTCCATACCCTCGGCCATGCGCTGCCGGGTGGCCTCGTAGAGGAACAGGGCGGCGGTGACGGATAGGTTCAGGCTTTGCACCATGCCGCGCATGGGAATCGTGACGCGCCGGTCGGCGCGGGCGACGGCGGCGGGGTCCAGACCGAAGTATTCGTTGCCGAACATCACGGCCAACTTTTTGCAGTGGAGATTCGCTGTGAACAGCGACTCCGCGGCGCCTTCGCCGGCGACGGTGGCGGCGAGGGTGTATCCCTGATCCTTTAGGCCGTCGAGACAGGCGTCGCGGGAGTGGTAGACGTGGAAGTCGAGCCATTGATTCGCGGAGGAGGACGTCGCCTTGCCCATGGCGCGGGGGTCGAAGGGCGATTCGCGTTCGAAGATGATGTGGACCTCCTGCACGCCGAAGGCGTCGCAGGTGCGGAAGACGGCTTGGGCGTTGTGGGGGTCGTGGATGTCCTCTAGGACCACGGTCAGGCCGGCCTGACGCCGAGCCGCAACGCCGCGCATCCGTTCTAGTCGCCGTTCCAGGGCCATGGGCTTTGGGGATCGCGCTCCGTTCGCGCCGCGCTCGCGAAAGAGGGGCGGCGGGTTCTGGGTTCTGTTGACGCCGGGGGAGGCTCCTAAAAGATGCCGGCGCGCATGATGTCGTGGAGATGAACGACGCCGATGGGTTGTCCGCCGGGATCGAGGACGGGCAAGGCGATGACCCGGTGTTCTTCCATCTTGTTGTAGGCGGTGAAGGCCAAGGATCCGGCTTCCATGACTTTCGGGTTCGTGTTCATCACATCCGTCACGGGCACGTCGAAGAAGTGCTCTTGGCTTTCGACGAGGCGGTTGAGGTCGCCGGTGGTGATGACGCCGGCGAGGCGGCCGTCCCCGTCGACAATGGCGCAGATACCGCGCTTGGCGGCCATCTCCAAGACGGCATCCTTCATTCGCGCGGTTCGTGGGAGGATGGCGGCGCGGACGCCTGTCTCCATGAGATCGTCGACGCGGAGGAGGAGCCGCTTGCCGAGGTTGCCCGCCGGGTGCAGGAAAGCGTAGTCCTCCCGGCGGAATCCGCGCCTTTCCAACAGCGCGATGGCCAGGGCGTCGCCCAAGACGAGCATGGCCGTAGTGCTAGAGGTGGGCGCGAGGTCGTGGGGGCAGGCCTCCTCGTGAACGCCCAAGTCCAGGGTCACGGCGGCGTGGCGGGCCAGCACGGAGCCGGGCCGCGCGGTCACGGCGATGATGGGCGCGCCGAGTTTGTTAAACACGGGGACGAGCCGGTTCAGCTCATCGGTGTCGCCGCTGCGGGATAGGCAGATGATGGCGTCGTCCCGGTGCACCACGCCGAGGTCGCCGTGCAGTCCCTCGCCCGCGTGGAGAAAATAGGAGGCCGTGCCCGTGGAGGCGAGGGTCGCGGCGATCTTGCGTCCGATGAGGCCCGATTTGCCCACGCCGGTGACGATGATGCGTCCGGGCCGGCCGAGAATAAGATCCACGGCGGCGGCGAACTCCGGGCCGACGCGTTGGGCCATGCTCTCTAGCGCCGCGATTTCGCTCTGGATGACCCGCAACGCGGAAGCGACGGCGTCTCCCGCGCCTCCGCCGTGATCATCCTCGGGCCGCTCCATCGCGCCGGCCTCCTTCACGAGAACGCCTTCAGCAGGTCCGGCCACTTGCCCTGCGCCTCCAGGACCGCGTCCACGACCTCGCGGACCGCGCCGGCGCCGCCTTTGAGTTCCGTGACTGCATGAGCGGCCGCCTTGGCGGGGTCCACGGCGTCCCCCACGGCCACGGCCAAGCCCACGGCCCGGAATACGGGAATGTCGTGGAGGTCGTCGCCGATGTAGCAAACTTGGCTGGCGTCGGCGCTCTCCTGCTTGAGGATTCCGCGCAGGGCCTTTCGCTTATCCGCCTCCCCCACCACAATATGCTCCAGGGCCAATTCCTTGGCGCGCAACGTCGCCACGGCGCTCTTCCGCGCGGAGATTACGCCAACCTTGAGGCCCGCCTGCTGAGCGAGTTTTAGGCCGAGGCCGTCGCGCACATGGAACTGTTTCCACTCGTTGCCGTGACTGTCGTAGGCGATGCCGCCGTCCGTGAGAACGCCGTCCACGTCCGTGAGCAACAGGCGGATGCGCTCCATGCGGGCGCGGAGATCGGGGTCGGTGAGGGCTTCGCGGATGTTCATGCGTTTTCTCCGCGGCAGAGCTCGCAGGCGGCGTACAGGGCCGTCAGGGACTCCAGGGCGGCGCGGAACCGGTTCAACGGAAGCTGACAGGCGGCGTCGCTCTTCGCGTTGCGCGGGTCGGGATGGACCTCCATGAACACGCCCGCCACGGCGCCGGTAGCGATAGCCGCGCGGGCCAAGGGCAGGATGAACTCGGGCTGTCCCCCGCTGGCGTGGTTCAGGCCGCCGGGCAGTTGGGTGCTGTGAGTCGCGTCAAAGACGACAGGATACCCCGTCCGCGCCATGATGACGGGGCCGCGCATGTCCACGACGAGGTTGCGGTATCCGAAGGCGCTCCCCCGCTCCGTGAGCAGGACGCGGGTGTTGCCCGTGCTGGCCACTTTTTCGGCGGCCTTGGCCATGTCCTCCGGCGCGAGGAACTGGCCCTTCTTGATGTTGACGGCGCGGCCCGAGCGGCCCGCCTCGACGAGCAGGTCCGTCTGCCGGCAGAGGAACGCGGGAATCTGCAACACGTCCACCGCTTCCGCCACGGCGGCCACTTCCCCCGTCTCGTGCACATCCGTAAGCACCGGAAGGGCGGCGGCGCGGCGGGTCTCGCGCAGGATGTCCAGGGCCTCCGCGAAGGGCAGACCCGCGAAGCCGCTTAGGGATGTGCGGTTGGCCTTCCTGTAGGAAGCCTTGAAGATGAGCTGGACCGGCAAATCCTCGGCGGCCCGCTTGAGGCGCGCGGCCGTCTCCAGGACCATGTCCGCGCTTTCCACCACACAGGGCCCGGCGATAACCGTCAGCGGCGCGCGCCAGGAAACATGGAGCGGCCCGATGTCCACGCCATCCGGCGCGGCAACCGGCGCCTGTCCCCTCGCTTCAGTATGGTCCGTCATGCTTTCGGAATGCCTGTCGATATCGTTGCTTCGAACGCGCGGTGGTATTACCGCCGGGCTACTCTCCGTCCACGGGCTCCGCCGTCACAACCTGATCGTAGTCGTACACGCCCGCGATTCCGTGGCCCGGCGGAACCACGAGGAACTCGTCCTCGGGCCAATCGCCAGAGAGGAGCATCTCGATGAGCCGGATGCTGCCCGGCAGTTCGGTAACCGTGCGCGACTGGGCGGCGGCCTCCTCTTTGATGCGGGCGATCGCGCCGGGGATCCGGGTCTCGGGCACGTCGACAAAGTAGATCTCGCCGTCGTTGTGCTTCGGGCCGAGGGCGTCCAGAATGTATTGGGCGTTTTCCTCGCCGTACTGGGCCACGAGGGCCTCATGGCTCATGCCGCCGCTAAGCCACTTCCGCGCGTCCGGCCCCGCCAAGGCTCCCCCACTCCGCTCCGCATAGCCCACCGACGCCCATTCCTTGCTGGGGTTGGCCTCGAAATACTGGCGGAACCGCTCCTTCGAGCCGAGAAACAAGGCCGTACAGTCATGGGCCCGGGGCAGCACGAGGGGAATCTCCCGGGCCGCGAGGCCAAGGGTCGCGTTGCCGCACAAACCGTAAGCCAGCAGGATGGCGTCGTAGGCCAGATCCTCGCCAGCGGCGCCGTCGATTTCGGCTTGCAGCTTGCGCCGCAACATCTCCGGCTCGTTGTGTTCGCCCTTGTTTGTGAAGACGGGCCGGATCGTGTGGGGCGTCCGCGCCAGGCACACTCCGATCTCCCGGGTAAGAACCTCGCAAACGAGGAGCTTAAACACCATAATGCCGCCGTCCTTTCGCGGCGCCGCCCGATCCGCTCCACACGCCCGTCACTTGGCGACGAGGTTCACCATCTTGCCGGGCACATAGATTTCCTTGACGATGTTCTTGCCGCTCAGGTGTTGCGCCACGCGATCGTGCGCCTTCGCGGCCTTGAGGACATCCTCCTTCGCCGCGTCTTGGGGCGCTTGAATGACGGCGCGGAGCTTGCCGTTCACCTGCACGGGCACCTCGACCGTGTCTTCCGCGAGCAAGGCTTCATCGTGTTCCGGCCACGGCGCATAGGCCAGCGATTCGCCGTGGCCCATGCGCTCCCAAAGCTCCTCGGCCATGTGCGGCGCGAAGGGGGCGTACAGCAGCAAGAACGTCTCCATCCACTCCGTGCGCAGGACCTCGCTCTTGTAGGCCCCGTTCACAAACTCCATGAGCCGCGATATCGCCGTGTTGAAGTGGAGATGCTCGATGTCCGCCGTCACGTCCTTGATGGTCTTGTGCAGCAGCTTCTCAATGGCCGCGTCGCCGCCCGAAGGCGCGATGTTCGGCTGGAGTTGGCCATCGCCGCCGATAAACAGATTCCACACCCGCTTCAGGAAACGGTGCACGCCCTGGACGCCCTCGTCGCTCCAGGGCTTCTCCCGGTCGAGGGGTCCCATGAACATCTCGTAAAGCCGGAGCGTATCCGCCCCATATTCCGCCACAACCGCGTCGGGATTGACCACGTTGTAGCGGGACTTGCTCATCTTCTCCACGAGGGTGTGGACCGGCTCTCCGGATTCCTTCACAAACCACGCGCCGTCCCGCTGCTCCACTTGCTCCGGGTAGTAATACCGGCCATCGTCGTCCTTGTACGAGTAGGCCAGGATCATCCCCTGGTTGAACAGCTTCTGGAAGGGCTCCTTGGTGGACACATAGCCCGCGTCATAGAGGACCTTGTGCCAGAAGCGGGCGTAGAGGAGATGGAGCACGGCGTGCTCGGCGCCGCCGATGTACAGGTCCACGGGCATCCAATACTGTTCGGCCTCCTCGGACCACGCGGCGTCGCTGTTGCGCGGATCGCAGAACCGCAGATAGTACCAGCAGGATCCCGCCCACTGGGGCATCGTGTTCGTCTCCCGCTTCGCGGGCTTGCCCGTGATGGGGTCCGTGGTGTTGACCCAATCCGCCGCCCGCGCCAAGGGCGGCTGGCCATCGGGCGTGGGCCGGTAGTCGTCGAGCTCCGGCAACTCCACGGGAAGATCTTCGTGGGGCACGGCGCGTACCGTTCCGTCCTCGAGGGTGATTAAAGGAAAGGGTTCGCCCCAGTACCGTTGCCGGGAAAACAGCCAATCGCGGAGCCGGTAGGTGACCGTCCCCTTGCCGAGGCCTTGTTCTTCCAGCCAGGCGGAGATCTTCTTCTTGGCGCCGGGCACATCGAGGCCGTTGATGAGATCGGAGTTCACCAGCACACCGTCGCCGGTGTAGGCCTCCTTCGAAATGTCGCCGCCGCTCACGACTTCCACGATGGGCAGCTCGAACTTCTTCGCGAAGGCGTAGTCCCGCTCGTCGTGCGCCGGCACAGCCATGATGGCGCCGTAGCCATACTCGAACAGCACGTAATCGGCCACCCAGATGGGGACGCGCTCGCCGTTGACGGGGTTGATGGCGTAGGCGCCGGTGAATACGCCGGTCTTCTCCCGCTCCTCTTTCATGCGGTCTTGGGCGCTCCGCTTGACGGCCTGATCCACGTAAGCTTGGACCGCTTCGCGCTGCTCCGGCGTGGCGAGCTCCAGCGTCAGCGGGTGCTCCGGCGCGAGCACGCAATAGGTCGCGCCAAAGAGGGTGTCCGGTCGCGTTGTAAAGACGGTGAAGGCCTTGTCGGAATCGGCGGCCTTGAACACCACATCGGCGCCCTCGCTCCGGCCGATCCATTCCCGTTGCATCGCCTTGATGCCCTCGGGCCAGTCCAGGTCCTCCAAGTCCTCCAGGAGACGCTCGGCGTAAGCGGTGATCTTGAGCATCCACTGCTTCATCATCCGCTTTTCCACGGGATCGCCCGTCTCCACGTACTTGCCGTCCTTCACCTCTTCGTTGGCGAGGACCGTGCCCAAGGCGGGACACCAGTTCACGGCGGCTTCGGCTTGATAGGCGAGGCCGCGCTCGAACAGCACAAGGAAGATCCACTGGGTCCACTTGTAGTAATCCGGGTCCGTCGTGTTGATCTCGCGGTCCCAGTCATAGGACAGGCCCAGGCCCTGGATTTGGCGGCGGAAGGTGGCGCAGTTCTTCTGAGTGATGACGGCGGGATGCTCGCCCGTGCGGACAGCGTGGCGTTCGGCGGGCAGGCCGAAGGCGTCCCATCCCATGGGATGCAAGACGTTGTAGCCCCGCATGCGCTTGTAGCGGGCGACGATGTCCGTGGCCGTGTAGCCCTCCGGATGCCCCACGTGAAGGCCGTCTCCGCTGGGATAGGGGAACATGTCCAGGATGTAGTACTTCGGCTTGTCCCGATCAATCTCCGTTTTGAACGTCTTGTGCTTCAGCCAGAAGTCCTGCCATTTCCGCTCGATTTCCTTGTGGTCATAGGCGCCGCGCGTCATTTCCGATATGGTCCTCTCGTCGTGTCGTCTCGCACGGGGTGTACTGAATTGCCGGAAGGGTCCGGGGGCAAGAGAGCAGGGAGGTCCGGGGTCCCCGGTCAAACAGCCTCACTATAGCATAGCGGCCGGAGCGCCTTCAGCCACGCCGCCGGCCCCTACCCTGGCGCGCCGCCGTTAGGAGCCGCCGCCGTTCCCGCCTGTGTCCCCGGGGCCCTCATAGACGGCGCTGTTCACGTACTCCAGTGGAAAGGACAACTCCGCGCCCGGTTCCCGGACATTCCCGAGAGCCTTGCCGATCCGGTCTTCGGATAAGTCCGTGGCCGCGCCGGCGAAGACGCTGTTCCGGATGTTCACGAAGCCGCCCTCTTGGACACTGAAGCCGGCGTCCTCGAACCGGCAATCGGCGAAGCGCGTCCACTCGCTGGAGGTCTGCACGTGGCCGATGGGGCCCGTGTTGCGCACATCCACGGGGCCATAGGCGCCGCCGTCGAAGCCGCTGCCGATGTTGAACCGCAACCGGCCTGGGTTCTCTAGGCGCACGTCCTCGACAATCAGGCGATCCGGTGTGCGGACTTCGTGCGCGTAGTCGAAGTCGCTGTCAATCCAGTGGGCGAAGACGGTGACGTCGCCCTCGTTGCGGCGGACATGGATGTCCCGCAGCACGACGCTTCCGTAGAGGTCGCCCACGTCGCCCCGGGCGCCCAGTATGCCGCCGCCGGCCGTGTCCACCACACAGTTCTCGATGTGAAGGTTCGCGCCGGAGAACCCAAAGGGCCGCCGGGCCGTGAAGCCCCACTCCTGCAAGTCCGCGTCTGGCGTGCTGTCGCCAGGCACATAGGTGGAGAGGCCGCTGACGGTAACGCCGCGGATGACGTAGTTGCGGCCATAGTGATCCTCGACCACGTTGTAATAGCCGCCTTGGATAGTCACGTTCTTGCCGTGCCGTCCGTCGAGACCTTTCCGGCTGTTCGTGGAGACACAGTCGTTGTACCGGAAATTCGCGATGTTGCTGTTCAGGATGTTGTAGCCGAGGTGATGGCTGGTCGCGCCGGAGAAGTAGCCGTTGTTGAAATCTACGTTCACGCACTGACGGGAATTCAAGAGGCGCGACATGGTCGCCTCCGGATCGCGGACGGATATCTCCAGGTTGTTGAAGGTCATGTTGCTGCGGTTGACGTTCACCGCGCCCGCGTTGAGCCGCTTCGTCTCGCCGCCGTGCCCTTCGAGGCGGACCTCCACGCGCAAGCCGTTCACCGTGACGGGGCAGTCCTTCTCCCGGTACCACACTTGCGTCCGCACGCGCCGCCACACGTTGATGCTGTCCTCTGGCCCATCCTCATATTCGAAGCGGTAGGCCGTGGAAGCGGCGCCGGGATCGGGTTCGACCGGGCCGATCGCCACATGATCGTGATGGGCGTGCTCAAAGTCCGACCCTTCGCCGGAGGGCCACGTCGCCTTGAAGATCTCGCCGCCGTAGGCGCTATAGTCCCCCTTGTCGTAGACGGCGTCTTCGGACCACTCCTCCGCGCCGGTCGGGGGATCGTAGGAGAAAGCGAACTCGGGAAAGACGTCGCCCCGGCCCGAAACCATCTGGACCATGTCGTTCTTGTCGTAATAGTGATCCCCCTTGCGCACGCGCCGGGAGGTGAAGAAGTCGCTGGAGTAGAACCGAAGCGTGCCGCCTTCCAGCAAGTCGATAGAGCCGCTTCCGTCCGCGAGCGGGACGTCGCGCGACACGGGAACCTCCAAGTCTCCCTCCGCCACGCCAAGGAACGGCTCTGGATCGAGTTCCTGGGCGGGATGATCCGGCTCGAAGGAGATGTGGGGATTTTCCTTGGGGTAGTGGGTGGGAAGGAAGAGATCTTGAGAGAATTGGGTGCGGTCCTCGTCGATTTCCATCTCCTTCACGAGCAATCCATGGCTCTCCACGTTGCACCGGAAGGCGATGTCGCCGCGGAAGAGATACTCGCCGCTGGGGATGAACAGGGTGCGCCCCATGGCGTTGGCGGGGAGATCAGCGGCCCGTTGGATGGCGGGAGCGTCGTCGTGAATCCCGTCGCCCACGGCGCCGAACCACTGGGGGAAGACATGGAGGTTTTGCACCTGGCCCGCGACGGCCCCTTCCCCGGGAAAGATCTCGGTCATGCCGGCCTCGATGACCCCGTTGATCTCGATGTTCCCGCCGGACGGCGCGACAAGTTGACCGTCGCCGCGGAAGGCCAGGGTCACGTTGCTGGGAAACACCACGCCGTCGGCCACAAAGCGGCCCTGGGCGATCTCAAGAGCGCCGCCTTCGTCCCCCAACGCCTCCAAGGCGTTGAGGAAGGCGCCCGTGTCGTCGGTCTCGCCATCGCCCTCGGCGCCAAAGGCGCGGATCTCCACGGTCCCGCCCGGCGCCCCTTCCGCCCCGCCGACGGTCAACGGCGCGGCAAACGCCATGGCAGCGCCCATCAAGAACGCGCCCGCCCATCGCATTGCCGCCCAGCCCAATCTCCGTGAAACCCTGTTGCCGCTCCGCCGCATCCGCCGTCTCCCCTCGTTACTGTCCATGACTCCGCGCCAACGCCTTCTCTAACGCTTGCAAGGACGCGGGACCCGGGCCGATTCTCAAAGGGGGCATTATGCCCTCTGAAGCGT
>SLHB01000267.1 GCA_007136375.1 Candidatus Hydrogenedentota bacterium | reverse complement strand
GCAGCGCGGGCATGCCCGGCACAAGCCCGAACAGTCCTAGCAATACCGCCCCAACCGCAAGGGCGCGTGGATAGCGCGTGAGTTGTTCACCCAAGTCAGCGCCCAGATTCGCTTCGGATACGCTGCGGGTCACCACCAAGCCGGCCGCCGTGGAGATCAGCAACGCGGGAATCTGGGAGACCAGCCCATCGCCCACGGTGAGCGTCGTGTAGGTCTGGAGCGCGTCCATGAGCGTGAAACCCTGGAGGGCCATGCCCACGATAAGGCCGAAGACAATGTTGACGAGGACGATGATGATGCCCGCGATGGCGTCGCCACGCACGAATTTGGTGGCGCCGTCCATGGCGCCGTAGAAGTCCGCTTCCCGTTCGATATCATGACGGCGCTGCCGGGCCTGTTCCTCGGTGATGAGGCCCGCGTTGAGGTCCGCGTCAACGCCCATCTGCTTACCGGGCATGGCGTCCAGCGTGAAGCGGGCCGCGACTTCGGAGATACGGCCCGCGCCCCGCGTGATGACGACGAACTGGATGATCACCAGGATGGCGAAGATGACGAAGCCCACCACGTAGCTGCCCCGGGTTACGAAGACGCCGAAGGAGTGCACGACTTCGCCCGCGTAGGCGTCGCTGAGGATCAGCCGGGTCGTGGCCACGTTCAGGCTGAGCCGAAATAGTGTGAGCATGAGCAGGAGCGAGGGGAACACGGCGAATTCGACGGGGCGTTGGAGATAGATCGTGGTCAGCAACACCACGACGGACAAGGAGATGTTCGCGGTGAGCAGCACGTCCAACACGGCGGGCGGCACGGGAATCACGAGGACCAGCAAGATCCCCATGACGCATACGCCCAGGAGGATGTCCTGGTTGCGTCCCAGAGAGAAGCGCGACTGGTCCATGTCCGCGTGGGCCGCCATTACCGCTCTTGCGTCCTTTCGCGTCTGCTGTGGTTAGAGGTCATGCGGCTCCGGCTGCGCGTCAGCCCGGCACGGCGTGGGCGCCCACGTTGTTCGCCCGCTCGTGGACCTTGTCCGTCCGCCGGTCGATCTTATAGACGTAGGCGAGCACTTCCGCCACGGCGCGGAACAGGTGTTCCGGCACGGGCTGGCCGATCTCGATGGCCCGGTACAGGCTTCGCGCCAGTTCGGGCCGCTCCACGATGGGCACGTCGTGCTCCACCGCGAGATCCCGGATGCGCTCGGCGATCTTCCGCGCGCCCTTGGCGGTGACCGTGGGCGCGCTCATGTTTTCGGCGTCGTAGCGCAACGCCACGGCATAGGTCACCGGATTGGTGACGACCACGTCGGCCTTGGGCACTTCGTGCATCATCCGCCGCCTGGCCGACTCCTGTTGGATCTGCCGGACCCGTTGTTTGATGTGGGGGTCGCCTTCCAACTCCTTCATTTCCTGCTTGGCTTCCTGCTGGGTCATCCGCAGTTCGTGTTGGTGCCGCCAGCGCTGATAGGCAAGGTCCAAGAGGCCGATGACGAGCATGGCGAGGGCCACGCGGAGCCAAACCAACGCGATCAAGGCGCCCACGGCTTCCGCCGTGTCGCGGGGCGTCACGAAAGGTAAGGTCAACAGCTCTTCCCACCTGCCGCGCACGGTCACAATCGCGATGGTGATGACGACGCCCAGTTTCGTGAGGGATTTCAGGAACTCCACCAGGGCCCGGGTGTCGACAAACTTCTTGAAGCCCGTGATGGGGTTGAGCTTCTGGAACTTGGGCTGCAACGCCTGCGGCGCCACGAGAAACCCCACCTGGGCGACGTTGATCAGCACGCCGGCGATCAGCAGCATTACCATGATGGGTCCGACCGCGTAGAGGGCCTTGAGCGACATCTGCGCCGCGAGCCGGGGCATCATGTCCACGTCCAACACTGGAACGGCCATCTCTTGCAAGTAGAAGGCCATCGCGCCGAGGATTCCCTCGAAGGCGGCGCCGCCCAGGAACCACAAGGCCAGCAGCGCCATCAGCAAGGTGAAGGCCGCGTTTAGGTCTTGGCTCTTGGGCACGTTTCCCTTTTCGCGGGCCCGATCGAGCTTCCGCTGGGAAGGGGGCAGTACCTTTTCGCCGCCGGGTTGTTCCGCCATGAGGCTTTATCCCATTACGCCGACCATGCGCGACATGTGCTCGAACATCCGGTGGAACATGCCGTCCAAAACCATGATGAAGAAACCCACGAGAAAGGACATGAGCAACAACGCGAAGCCAATGGTCATGGGAAAGCCCACGACCAACAGATGCATTTGCGGTATGACCCGGCCCAAGAGGCCCAAGGTCGCATAGGTGAGCAGCATCGCGCCGGCGATGGGCGCGGCGATGACGAAGCCGTCGTAGAACATGATCCGGCCCAGGGCGGCCACGTCCCGGGGCAGGGAAGGATCCACCGCCAGGCCGCCAATAGGCACGCGGCCAAAAGTGGAGGCCAAGCCGTAGATCATGAGGTGGTGCCCGTCGATAACCAATAGATACATGGACGCGAGGATGAACAAGAAAAAGCCGAAGATGGGGACCTGAGTCTCCAAGGCCGGGTTAAAGACGTTCACTAGGGCGAAGCCGCTCAGCATGTCCATGATCTGGCCCGCGAGCACCACGGCGGCGAACACAATGGTCAATACAAAACCCATCATCAACCCGATGGCCAATTCGGTCAGTCCGATCAGGGCGAAGGCGATGGCGCTGTCCGGCAGGGGCGTTTCGAGGGCGGGTATCGTGGGCGTCACCACGGCCGCGCATAGGGCCGCCAGGCCGATCTTTCCGATCACAGGAAAGTTGGCCGAGCCCAGCACGGGCGCGGAGATGATGAGGCCTGAAAACCGGACCATCGCCATCACGAACACCTTGAACACTTCGGCCTCGAACACCATGGGCGTCAATCCAGGAGCAGGTGCACTTCGCCGAACAAGGGCTCGACGAACCCAAGGAGCAGCGACAACATCCACGGCAAGGCGAGGACGAAGGCGCCCATCACCACGATGATCTTGGGCACGAAGGTGAGGGTGATCTCCTGAATCTGGGTCACGGATTGAAATATGCTGATGATGAGCCCCACCACCATGCCCGAGAGGAGCATGGGCGCCGCTATCATGAGGGTCACCAGCATGGCGTCGCGGCCGATGAACACCACGTCGTCCGGACTCATGGGCCTTTTCCTTTGTTCCGGGATACACCGGCGGCCGCGCCCATCCGTCATCCGGACAAGCGGCGCGCCGCCCCTTTTTATGCGCAAAATTCACTGCAATGCGGGCAGAGTACCACAACATATAGCTATAGTCAACAGTAAACTACCAACAGATTGCTGTTCTTGAGGGGCGCCGTTGCGCCGGGCTCCAAATGTTGGGGTTGGACCCGGAACAAAGGCAAGGTTCGCGGAAGCCCTGGGGGCCCAATGAAAACGCCCGGCCGCTGGGGCCGGGCGTGGGAATTCGCGTTGATCCGAGGGTCAGCCCTCTTGCAGGGCCGCCGCCGCGGGACTTCCGTCCTCGGGTTCGAGCACAACATAGAGGGGCAGGCCCACATAGTGGAAGTGATCCAGCAACTCCCTATGAGGCGAGCGCCGTGGGTGCTCCGCCTGATACTTGACGAGGACGTAATCCTCGAAGCGCTCTAGAACCTCGTCCTCCTTGAAGGTGGTCTCGTTCATGTACAGGCAGTTCGTGCACCATGTCGCCCAGAAGTCGACGAAGACGGGTTTGCCCGTTTCGAGGGACTCCCGCAGGCCGCTCTCCAAGGAAGTGTGCCAGCCCGCCTCTTCCAGCTCTTCCACGCTTGCGACCACGGCTTCGTGATCCACGAGGTACTGGTCATCGAAGAGGGTCCAGAAGCGGTAGCCGAAATAGGCGGCCACGCAGACGATGACAACGCCCAGCACATAGTTGATGTAGACCATCCATGGCCCGGGCTTCGGCAGGAAGGTCAAGCCGCCGCCCGCGAGGGCCCACGGCAGGCCCATGCCCGCGCCGAGGAGGAAGGGCAGGAGGATGGCCACGTTGACGCCTTGGGCGTACATGGTTTGGGAGAAGAGGATCACGGCGATGACCATGGGGGCCACGCAGGCGCCGGCGAGGAGGGCGACGAGCGCGCCCATGCCGAAGGCCACCATGACGCTGCCGCCTTCCTTGGGCTGAATGCCGAACTTGGTCCGCCACTTCGAGAAGTCGATCTTCAGCAGATCGAACATGGCCAAGCCAAGGACGACGAAGATGAGCGCGATGGCCAGGTTGAACCACGGAGAGGCGTTGATTGCGCCAAAAGTCGCGGCCGTCGTCACCACGAGAACGCCCAGCCCGCCGTAGACCAAGGCCATGGCCCCGCCAAAGGCGCTGCCGAGAAGGATGCCCCGGGCCCGCGAAGAGGCCCTGGCGCCCGCGCCGATGATGGCGAGATTGATGGGGACCACGGGGAGCACGCACGGCGTGAGGTTCAGCAGGAAGCCGCCCACGATGGTCAGCAACAGAATGGTGAGGATGCCCCGGCCTTCCAGGACGCCCATGGCGGTCCGCGCCTCGCCGGCCTCCACGGAGTCCAGCCAGCTCAGGAATTCGCCCGTGGGCATGTAGCCGCCGCCTTCGCCGAGAATCGTGAAGTGGGGAAGCAGGTCCTCCCAGGCGTCGACGCCCGGATCCGCGAGCACTTCCGGCTCGGTGTCGGGCGCGTCTTCCGGGTCGACGCCCGCTGTATCAAAGTCGATGGCCGCGAAACGCTCTTCCGCCTTCGGCGCGGTGGCCTCGCCGGGCGCTACTACGGTCACCGCGAGGGTGAAGGGCTCCACGTCCGGCGGAAGGCATTGCGCGTCGTCGCAGGCCTGATAGTCGAGAGCGCCCTCAAGGGTGTACTCGCCCGGTTCAACGTCCTCGTCGACGGTCAGCACGATGCCCACGAGGAATTCGTTCTCGTAGACGGAAAGGGGATCGGCCCAGAAGTCGAACTCTAGGAGGAGGGGCTCCGGGTAGAAAACTCGTTCAACCGTGAAACCCTCGGGCGGGTCCAGGCTCAGGACCGTGGGGATGAGGAAGTCGTCCAGGGGTTCGTAGGAGTTGACGTGCCAGCCTTCGCTCACCGTGACGTCCGCCGCCGCCCGGAACTCCGATCCGGGGTGGACGGCGTCCATCTCCGTGAGCGCGTCGATGGTGATTTCCACGCCGCCGGCGCCCATGCCCCACTGGGCCTGTTGCCCGTGGGCCGCTAGGGGACACGCGGCCAGCAGCAGCGCCGCCGCCATGTATAGGGGCAGTCTTGCCTTCATTGCTTATTGCCTCCGTGAAATGCTGCCGGGTTTTTCTGGAATTAACGCGAAACCGCTCGCGGGTCCGCGGGAACGCAGCCGCCGCCATTTTCCGCGGCCGTCCGCCGTGTGGCGCCGCGCTCCTAGCTTGTATTCCGCCACGGCGCGGCTCATGTCAGCCGTCCAACACGGCGGTCAGCGCGCCGGGGTCCGTGAGCGGCGCGCCGCAGGTGAAGTTCTGGCATATGTACACGGCCGGGCCATGGGTCGCGGGGAGCTTGTCTTTCAGCAACGGGAGCCATTCCGCGGCCGCCTCCGCTTCACCAGGCTCCGCCAAGGCGGTTATTGTATGGGGCAGAAAGCGCCGCCGCAAAACCCTTAGCATAGCCTGGGTGTCCTCGCTGTCCCTTGATCCGGCGACGACGATCTCCCGGTCCGGCGCGAGGGCGTCGTGCAGCACGCACAGGAGATTGGAGCAATTCAGGCCCCCCTTGGCAAAGTTGCCGTGGTTCGCCTCCAATACGCGCCGCGCCTGATCGGCCCAAGCGGTCTCGCCGGTGAACTGCGCCAGCCGCAAGAGGACGTTGGCCGCCACGGCGTTCCCCGAAGGCTCCGCGCCATCGTAGACCGGAATGAACCGGGCGATGAGGCTCGGGTCCTCGCCGGACGTGGCGTAGAAAACGCCCTTGTCCTCGTCCCAGAACTTCGCGTTGAGCGCGTCCGCCAGGCCGCGGGCTTCGCGGATCCACGCCGGGTCGAAGTCCGTCTCGTATAGTTCCAGCAGGCCCGCCGCCAGAAACGCGTAATCGTCGAGGCAGGCCCGGTGTTGGGCCCGTCCTTGGCAATAGGTCCGCAGCAGCCCGCCGTCCTCGCCGCGCAGGGCGCTCAAGATGAACGAGGCCGCCTTCCGCGCCGCGTCAAGATACCGGCGATCTTCGAAGATTTGCGCGCCCAAGGCGAAGGCGCTGATCATCAATCCGTTCCAAGACGTGATGATCTTGTCGTCGAGGCCGGGCCGGACCCGTTCGTTGCGGGCCGTCAAGAGTTTTTCCCGCATCGCCGCCAAATGCCCGCCCGATTCGGCGCCGCCAACGCCGGATTGAACCCCGGTTCCATCGGGATTGTTCCGGATGTGCAGGATGTTCTTGCCCGCATGGTAGCTCTCATGGCTGCTAAAGTTGCCGTTATCCTGAACGTTGTAGCGTTCGCAGAAGAGAACCGCGTCCTCCTGGCCGAGGATCGCCTCGATCTCGTCCCGGGTCCACAAATAGAACTTGCCTTCCTCGCCCTCGGAGTCGGCGTCCTCGGAGCTGTAGAAGCCTCCTTCGGGCGCGGTCATGTCCCGGAGCACGTAGTCGAGCGTGTCCCGCGCCGCCTCCACCAAGAGCTCTTCGCCCGTGACGCGCCAGGCCTCAATAAACGTGGCGGCCAACTGGGCGTTGTCATACAACATCTTCTCGAAATGGGGGACAAGCCATTCGTTGTCCACGCTGTACCGGTGAAAGCCCCCGCCGAGATGGTCGCGGATGCCGCCGTGGGCGATGCAACGCAGGGTGTGGGTGGCCATGGCCAAGCTGTTCGCGTCTCCCGTCCCGTGGCCATGGCGCAGCAAGAGGAGGATGGGGCCGCTCGTGGGGAATTTCGGCGCGCCGTCCAGGCCGCCGTGCCGCCGGTCCCAATGCTTGGCGAATTCCGCCACGGCCCTGGAGACAGAGTCTGGCTGAAGGACGCCTGCGTCCCCGGCGCGGCTTTCGGCGTTTTCCGCCACGAGCCCGGCGAGCTGGCCCGCGTTTTCCAGCACTTCCTCGCGTTTGCCTTCCCAGGCTTGCGCCACCGCCGCCAGCACATTCCGGAAAGAGGCCATGCCGTGGCGGTTGTCGGGCGGGAAGTAGGTGCCGCAGTAGAAGGGTTTTAGATCCGGCGTGAGGAATACGCTCATGGGCCAGCCACCGTGGCCCAGCATCATGAGCGTGGCGGTCATGTATATCTCGTCCACGTCGGGCCGCTCTTCCCGGTCCACCTTCACGTTGACGAAGCGCTCGTTCATGACCCGGGCAATGGCCGCATCCTCGAAGGATTCGCGCTCCATCACATGGCACCAATGGCAGGCGGCGTAGCCAACGGACAGGAAGATGGGTTTGTTCTCCCGCCGGGCCTTTTCGAAGGCTTCTTCTCCCCAGGGGAACCAGTCCACCGGGTTGTGGGCGTGTTGCCGGAGATAGGGACTCGTTTCGTTGATAAGGCGGTTGGGCTCCCGCGTTGTCGCGTGGTCCGCTTGTGTCAAAACGCCGGCTCCTTGTGGTGGTTGCGTGGCCGTGGTTGGGCCTCGGGAGGGGCGCGCCCTCCGCGAAGCGCGGTTCGGCTGGCTATTAGGGCAACAGCCCGCTTCCGCCGTCCATTCCATTGGCCGGGTCCGGCCTGCCCACTGCTTGCGCGGATAACGCGGTTCAGCCCGCCAGGCCTCAATCGCCGGAGAAGGACGCTTTTACATCCTGTGCCCTCTTCACGAAGGGGATTTGACTGGTGTCAACGCTTGGGAGAGCCTGCTGATTGCTCATTCATTTGATAAATGGAAGATGAAGTTGATCCGTTTCAAAAGCCCCCCTTTGAAGGGGATTTAGGGGGATGTAGTCCCGGCATCCTTACCCTAACCCGGCGGTCCGGGGCCCATGGCGCGCACATTGCGATGGGGCCGCGCAATGGCGTAGGTTACGCGCCATGGACACCGCCAGCCTCGACTACCACCTTCCCCCAGAGCTCATCGCGCAACAGCCCGCCGCCCAGCGGGACTACTCCCGCCTGCTCGTCCTGGACCGGCAGACGGGCGGCGTCACGCTCGGCGAATTCCGTGATCTCCCTGGTTATCTCCGATCCGGCGATGTGATGGTCCTCAACGATACGCAGGTCATCCGCGCGCGGTTGCGCGGCCGGAAACCCACGGGCGGCCATGTGGAGCTCTTCTTGCTGCGGGAACGGGCGCCCGGGGAATGGGAAGCGCTCGCGCGGCCCTCGGCGCGGATTCCGCCGGGAACGGAGATCGCCTTGGCCGCGGACCTGCGTTGCGTGGTGGAGGAGGCCTTGCCGGAGGGCCGGCGGCGGGTGACCTTCAGGCGGAAGGACGTCCTTACTGTGTTGGAGCAGGCGGGGGAGATCCCGCTGCCGCCTTATATCCAGCGGGACGCGCCGGACCCCGGCGACCTGCGGCGCTACCAGACCGTCTACGCCGCCCATCCCGGCGCGGTGGCGGCGCCGACGGCGGGGCTGCATTTCACCGAGGTCGTGTTCGCGGGCCTTCAGGCCCGGGGTGTGGAAACCGCCCGGCTGACGCTCCACGTGGGCTACGGCACCTTTCAGCCCATCCGGGCGGAGCGGCTAGAAGATCATCACGTGGAGGCGGAGGAGTTTGTGTTTCCCGAGGAAACGGCGGAGCGGCTCAATGCGGCGCGGCGCGGCGGCGGGCGCATTGTGGCCGTGGGGACCACTTCCGTGCGTGTCCTCGAGACCTGCTGCAAGGAGGGCGTATTCGCGCCGGGCGCCGGTCAAACGGAGTGCTACATTCACCCGCCCTACGCCTTTCAAGGGGTGGACGCCCTTGTGACCAATTTCCACCTGCCCAAGTCGAGTTTGCTAGCCTTGGTCTGCGCCTTCGGCGGCGTGGCGCCCGTTCTTGAGGCCTACCGGCGCGCCGTGGAGGCGCGGTTCCGCTTCTACTCCTACGGCGACGCCATGCTGATCCTCTGAGGCCGCTTCAGCGGCACACGGCGGCGGGCGCCTCGCAACGGACATCCTTCAGTTCGAGCTGTATCGTCGTCTCGCCCCGCCATTCATTGAAGGATGGCGTAAAGGCGAGATCCACGCTCTCCGCCGCTTGCAGGCCAGGGATGAGTTCCGCCAATCCAAAGCCGACGCATTGCAGGACAGCGCCCTCTTGGCGGACGGCCATCCGCATGTGACCGTTCCGCAACTCCCGGATGGAATTGGGCACGGCTTGGCATCCCTGTGCGACGAGGATGGGCGCGGGGTTGCCATGGCCACAGGGCTCCAAGCGTTGGAGGTTGGCGATGAGGCGCGCGTCGATTTCGCCTAGGGACGCGTGGGCGTCCGCTTCCAAGACGGGGCGCAGATCGCCCGGCGGCAGCGCTTGGGCCGCCCGCGCCTCGAAGGATTCGCGGAAGGCCGAGACTTCGGCTTCGGCCAGACTCATGCCCGCCGCCTGGTGGTGGCCGCCGAAGCCCTCCAAGTGCCCGGCGCACGTCCGCAAGGCGTCCGCGATGTCGAAGCCCGCGATGCTCCGGGCCGAGCCCCGGCCCATGCCGTCCTCGCCCAAGGCGATCAACACGGCGGGCCTGTAGTAGCGGCGCTGTACCCGGGAGGCCACGATGCCGATAACCCCCGGGTGCCAAGAGCGGCGGGAGAGCACGATGCTCCGCTGCCCGGGCGTGAAGGTTTCATCAAGCTCCGCCAAGGCGTCGTCGAGCATGTCCTGCTCAATCGCCCGGCGCTCCTCGTTGGCCGCGTCCAGTTCCTTCGCGAGGGTCCGGGCTTCCGCCGGATCGTCCGTGAGGAGGAGGTTCAGCCCCGCGCGGCCATCGCCCAGGCGTCCGCCCGCGTTGATGCGGGGGCCAAGCTGAAAGGCGAGCTGTCGGGCCGTGCGCGGTCCTTTGCGCAGCCCCGCCGCGGCGGCAAGCG
>SLHB01000138.1 GCA_007136375.1 Candidatus Hydrogenedentota bacterium | reverse complement strand
GTCCCTGTCAAACGCAAAGACCAAGCCGCCGCGGGCGGCGTCTCCTTCGTCCGGCGTCCACTCAATTGGCCGCATGAAAGCGCGGAGCCCCTGGCCGCCGAAGTCCAACGCGAAATCCCAGCCGCCGCCCGGCGTTTCGGACAGAAGCGCCGCCGCTTCGTCACGGTTTTCCGCCTCCTGAAGCGTCTCCCGCAGGTCCACGAGCAACGTGTCGGCGCCGCCAGGCTGGGGCGGCGCCGCGGCGGCGGCCCAAGCAATAGCGCCCACGAGCCGCGTCATGGCCGCGCCCCTGAAGGCGAATCCACATGGTCCGGAATCCCTCATCCTGAAACGAACCTCCTTATGCGCGCCGACGAAGGCGCGGGCTGGCTCCACCTCTCACGGTACTCACTTTCGACAGACGGGATTGCGGCTCCATGATGGCCCACTGGCGCTACGTGGCTCAACTCCGAGCCGATTCGGAACTTTTCAGCCGTTCACGTCATGAAGCACAGTGAGGAAAGCGCGCTACAACGGCTCGACGCCAGACGGCCTTGGTAAGGAATCAGAGGCATCGGGGAAGCCATTCAGGACGAGCATGACTCCGAACCGGCGCGCCGGAAGGGGCGGAGGCCGAAAGCCTGCCCTGGACCAGCGCCTACGCCGCCAAGCTTCTCCGCCCCCGAGCCACGGCTTTTCCCCACGCGTCAGCGCGCGCCACACCTCAGACAACGGGCGTAAGCCCCTTGCTCCCACGGGCGGCGCCACGGTTTCCGGCACGGAATGTTCAGTAGTTCTTGGAGGCCCCGCCCAACCCCCAGACACAAAAAAAGCCCCGTAAAACGGGGCGAAATTTGCATGCAAGATGGCGGAGAGACCGGGATTCGAACCCGGGGTACGGGGGTTACCCGTACAACGCCTTAGCAGGGCGCCACCTTCAGCCACTCGGTCATCTCTCCGCGCGCACCCCAAATGTACCATGGGATAAGGGAAGGGTTCAACTGCATATCGCGGCGCTCTGGGCCTATTCGGAGTCAGAAGGTGAGGACGTGGGCGCTGTCCTTCACAAAGCCCGTCAGCGGCGCCCCCATGGCTTTCACCTCGAGTCCGTGGTCCCGAAGGGTCTCGGTGAGTCCATAGCTTTCGGCGCATACGATGCAAGCTTGCACCGTGATCCCATCCGCCTGCATGTCCAGCACTTTCTCGCGCACTTCGCCGTCGGCCGCGACGAGGCGCTGGGAGGGCCCCCACACAATGAGCGTCACCTCGTCGAACCATCCCTGGGTCTTGGCGGCGTGGGTGTACATGAGGGCCATCCGGTGGGCCACGTCGGGGTCTCCGCTGGTCCACACCACGGCAAGCTCGTCGGCTTCCGCTTCGGCCGCGGGAGCCGCGCCCTCGGCCAAGTACAAAGCAATGGCGGCGCCGATCATCACAGCTAGCGCCCACTTTCCTCCGGTTCGCAACACGTCGTTCATCACGCCTCCTTCGCATTATCGTCTGTTGTTTGCGACGCAGGCCTCGTTTCTGCCGCCGCCGCGCCGTAAGGTCATCCTTGATTCGTGTATTCCCGCCGGCGCCGTCACGATGTCACTTCACCGGCTTCGGCAGGACGCCAGCGGGATCACTTCAGGAGGCGCGCAAGGTTTGCGGGGTCGTTCAGCCAGGCGACGGCGCGCGCATAGTCCGGGTAGGCGCGCTCCCGCGCCTTGAAGGCGTTGGTGTGGATCTGACGGCGCCCCGAGGGTCCGCGGGAAATCCCAATGACGGCGTGGAGCATTTCGTGGAACACGATGTAGCGAATGAAGAACCGGGGCACGCTGGCCTGGTCCAGCAAGGGATGAATGCGGATAAGGTGATCGTCGGGCGTGTAGCTGCCGAAACGAATGGAACGGCGGCGGCGCGCCGCGGGCATGCGTCCCCAGGTGATAGCCGCCACTACTTCCTCGCCAAACTCCGTGGCGTTCACTTCCGCGAACAACTCGTCCAGGTCATACACCTGGCCCTTGGTTTGGCGCGCCTCGCCGACGCGCCGGCCGCGGATGCGCTCCCGGTTCGCGTCAATATAGCCATCCAGCACGGCCCCGCCTCGAAACCGATCCGGCGCGGCCACCCAATCCGCCAAGGCTCCGACCACGGCTTTCGGCGCCGTGAGAAACATGCGGTGAAGACGCAACGAGGCGGCTTTGCGCGCCCGGTTCCGCTTCATGGACAGCATGGTCGAGGTGTTGTCCGTGAGCGTAAGGCTGACCCGATAGCCGGATTGCGCCTCGAGCTCCCGCTCCAACGCCTCCGCGCCACGCGCGGGTTCAGCCGAACCGGCGCCGTGGGGAAGCTCAAGCTGCCCTGGGGAAGGCGGGCGTTGCTTCTTTCCGTATGCCACGTTCTACGAGGTCCATCCCTCTGGGTCTCTGGGGTGGTGTCATGCGCTCAAGAGCCTAGCGCACCCTCGCCCCGGAGTCAAAAAGCGCGGGCCTCCTAAACGCCGGCGTCTTCCCGGCTCCGAGCGGATCCCCGACCGCGCCGCCCGGGGCCTAGTGTTCGTGATAGCTGCTCCGCTCTTCCCATTCCCCGTTCTTGCGGGCGAATTCGTACGCTATCACGAACTCTTCCTGGATGGGGGCGTGGGGCCGTGGCGTGGCGACAAGACGCACGCGTCCCGTCAGATCGCCAAACACCACGTACTCGAACTCGCAGAAGGTGTCGATGTGCACGTCCGCGTCGGGTCCCTCGGGACCGGGCGGCCCGTCTTCCTCGTTGTACTTGGCGATGATCTCTTCCCCGAGCGCCAGAAGCTCCTGTTCATACAGATACACCCGCACGCTGTGCGCCGCCGCGCCCACGCAGACCACCGCGAACACAGCAAACAGCACGGCGAGCCTAACTTTTCGGCTGACCAGTCCACCCAACGGTCCCATTTCCGTGCTCCTTTTCGGTTGGCGACACCCCATGGTACCACACAATACCGCGAAATTAGCAAATTGTCACCAACGGAATGGGCGGCGAACAGACGAGTTTATGCGTGCGAAGCCCTGGACGCCGCGTTGGGCGCCCAGGGCTCCGGAAGTCGTCATGCGAATGGCTTCGCGAAGGTCTACCGCTGTTCCAACGGCACGAAGTCGCGAAGGGTTGCGCCGTTGTAGATCTGGCGGGGGCGGTGAATGCGCGTGACGGGATCCTCGCGCATTTCCTTCCACTGGGCGATCCAGCCCGGCAACCGGCCGAGAGCGAACATAACGGTGAACATGTTCTCGGGGATGCCCATAGCCCGGTAGATGATGCCGCTGTAGAAGTCGACGTTCGGGTACAGCTTCCGCTCGACGAAGTAGTCCTCGTTCAGGGCCGCTTCCTCCAAGCCCTTGGCGATGTCCAGCAGCGGATCCTGCACGCCCACGTAGTTGAGGACGTTGTCGGTGGCCTCCTTCACAAGCGAGGCCCGGGGATCGTAGTTCTTGTACACCCGGTGGCCGAAGCCCATGAGCCGGACGCCTTCCTCCTTGTTCTTCACCTTGTTGAGGAAGGAACGGTAGTCGCCGCCCTGCTGGTGAATGGCTTCCAGCATTTCGATGACAGCCTGGTTCGCGCCGCCATGAAGAGGTCCCCACAGGCCGTTGATGCCGCCGGCCATGGAGGCGAAGAGGTTGGCCTGGCTGCTGCCCACCATGCGGACCGTGGACGTGCTGCAATTCTGCTCGTGGTCGGCGTGGACGATGAGCAGCATGTTCAGCGCGTCTTCCAGCACCTTGGGCGTCTCGTAAGGCTCGGCGGGCGTGGCGAACATCATGCGCAAGAGGTTGGAGGCGTAGCTCGCCGAACTCACGGGGTACATGATGGGTTGGCCGACGGACTTCTTGTAGGTGAAGGCGGCGATGGTCTTGGCCTTCGCGATGAGCCGGCGGATGTTGAGGCTCAGCTCCTCGTCCGAGTGCTCCATCGGATAGTACGCGGAGAGCGCGCAGACCATGGAGGACAGGATGGCCATGGGGTGGCCATTGGTGGGGAAGCCTTCGAAGAACTTGAGCATGTCCTCGTGGAGGAAGCTGTGCGTGGAAAGGTCGCGCCGCCACTCCTGGAGCTGCTGCCGGTTGGGCAATTCGCCGTAGATCAGCAGGTAGCATATCTCGGAAAACTGCGCCTTGGCGGCCAACTGCTCGATGGGATAGCCCCGGTACCGGAGGATTCCCGCCTCGCCGTCGATGTACGTGATGTTGCTGATGCAGGAACCCGTGTTTCCGTAGCCCGGATCGTAGGTGATTGCGCCGGACTGCGCACGCAATTTGCTTATGTCGAATCCTACTTCGTTCTCCGTGCCGGTGATAACCGGGAGTTCGTATTCCTTGCCGTTGTAAACAAGTTTCGCGCTGTCCATTCTCATCTCCAAATTGCTGGGTTGCCGCTGTTCGCGTTCTCCCGGCGGGCGGCGGACGCCTAGCCCGGGCTGGCGCGCTTGCCCCACACGGACGGGATAACTGTAGAGAAAAACTCCAGGGATTTCAACGGGAAACCCTGGAATCCCAACCAGAATAGCCAAGTTTATCGGCGCAAAGGCGCCGAATCAGCATCACTTGCCTCAAGATCGGGGCCGCGCCCGGCCTAGGACGGGGCCGTGTACCGCAAGCCGGCGATGCCCAGAATGATCAAGGCGATGCACGCCAAGCGCATGGGCTCGCGGGATTCACCGAACAGCAGGATGCCCACGAAAGCCGTGCATACCGCGCCAATCCCGGTCCAGACCGCATAGGCCGTGCCCACGGGGATGTGCCGAACGGCCTGCGCGAGGAGAAACAGGCTCGCCCCCATGGCGAGGACGGTAACCAAGCCCGGCAAAATCCGGGTGAACCCATCGCTGAAGCGCGCCGCGGTAATCCACACCATCTCGCACAGTCCCGCCGCGGCAAGGAGCAGCCAAGGCCACATGACGGCCTCCCTTCGGCCCATGGTCCAGTCAGTTCCGCCGCGAGAACACCCGCGCGAAACAGAAGACGTTGACGCCGATGATGACGGCCCACACGACGGCCATGTAGATCCACGCGCCCGCCGTCATCTGGGGCATGCCGGCCATGGCGTCTTCCGCGTTGCCTATGGCGCCTTGGAGCGCCGGGAGCCATGTATTCACGACGTTTCCGTCTCCCCGTTTTCGTCGCCGTTGTCGAAGTATCTCGGATGGGTGCGCCACGCGTGCCAGACGCCCCAGACCAAGAACGCGCCCAAGCCCAAAATGATGAGGCGGGCAAGCCATAGGATGGGTCTATCTTCCGGCGCCACCCCATCCATCATCAACGTCGGGAACAACCCGCCGTCGAGGTCCAGGACGTACCAAGCCAAGAGCCCCAACGCGTACACGGGCGTGATGTATTTCATGATGTAGTAGAAAAACCGGGGCGCTTGCAAATCCGCGCCGCGGTGCATGGTCTCCCAACCCTTGTCCATACCGAAGATCCAGGCGAAGATGACCAGCTCGGCCGAGGCGAAGACCACAATGAGGAAGGTGCCCGCCCAGAAGTCCAGCTCATCCATGATCCCGCGGTGGCTGAAGAGGATGACCGGCTGCATGAGGATAAACACGCCGGCGAAGATGCAGGCCAAGGCCTTGTTTCGTTCCATCCGCAGCTCGTCCTGGAGGAACGATAACAGGGGCAAGAACATGGCCACGCTGGACATGAGCCCGGCCAGGAATAACAGGAGGAACCAGAGCGTCGCGAACAATTGGCCAAAGGGCAACTGCTGGAAGATCACAGGCAAGGTCTGGAAGCTTATGGCGAAGATGCCTTCCTCCGTGATGACCTCGATGCCGGCGGCGCCAAAGAAGATGAGCGCGGCGGGCACGACAATGGTGCTGCCGAGGATGACTTCGACGAAGGAGTTGGTGCTGACCGTCGCGAAGCCATTGAGCATGATGTCATCGTTCTTGCCCAGGTAGCTCGCATAGGCGTGGATCATGCCAAAACCGAGGCTGAGAGTGAAGAAGACTTGGCCCGAAGCCGCTATCCAAATGCCCGGGGTTCGCAGCGCGTCCCAGTCCACCACCCATATCTGCGCGAGGCCGTCGCCGACGGCGCGTCCGTTCTCCGTGGGCAGCGTGAGCACGCGCGCGGCCAGGATAACGCCAAGGATAAGCAACAGGGGCATGCCGTATTTGGCGAGGACTTCGATGCCCTTGGAGATGCCCCGGTAGAAGACGAAGAAGTTGGCGAGGAGCGTTATGATGAAGAAGAGATAGGCCTGGGTCCCGAAAGCGAAGGCCGAACCCCCCACGCCAAGGTAGTTGCTAAACACTTCGCCCATTTCTTCTTGGGTGTCGAGGCCCCAGTACGACCCCGTGAGGCTTTGCCATGCGTATCCCAGGGACCAGGACTCGATGTAGACATAGTAGATCCCGATGATGGCCGGCAGCATCACGCCGAAAATGCCTATGTACTTGGACAGGGGGTGGTTCCACAAGCGGTGAAACATTCCCGGAGTGCTGCCGTGGCCCCACGCGCCGCCGTAACGGCCGATCGTCCACTCAACCCACATGAGCGGGATGCCCATGAGCAGCAAGGCGATGAAATAGGGCACCATGAAGGCGCCGCCGCCGTGCTCGGCCGCTTGGCCCGGGAAGCGGATGAAATTGCCCAGGCCCACCGCGTTTCCGGACATGGCCATGATGAGTCCGAAGCGGGTGACCCAGCGGTCACGAAGTGTGTTGCCCACGCCAGACATATGGTAGGATCCCCATTAGGTTTTGCCCCAGAAGTAAGCGGCGGGATTATAGCCACGGCCCCCGGCCGTTTCAAATGGCCTGCCCCGGGCGACAGGCGCCCTCGCCCCTGCCCCGCGCGGAAGGCGGCCGCTTGGCTGCCCCCAATGGCCGGGTTAAGCTAAGGATGCTCGGCTACATCCCCCTAAATCCCCCCTTTCAAAGGAGGACTTTCGCGATCGATTGGCGGCGCGTCACGTTTACCAAGCTGATGAGCAATCACAAGGCTTGCCTAGCCATTGACAACAGTCAAATCCCCCTTGAATGGGGATGATCTGAAGAGGCGGAGAATGCAAAGGAATCAAGGAGGCATCCTAACCCGGCGATTGAGGGCCGCGCTGGCGTTTGACAGCGGCGGGAACGTCTGCTATCATCACGCGTCCTCAGCAAGGCGCAACGCCCGCGCGGCGTTTTTTTGATGTCCGGGTGCGCGGCTACCACCCCACGTCGTTTTTTCAAGCAGGAGTTTCTTAGAGTGAAGACGTACGTCCCAAAACAGGGAGAAATCGAGAAGAAGTGGCGCGTGATTGACGCCGAGGGGAAGGTGCTCGGCCGCGTGGCCGCGGAAGCCGCCCACGTGCTCCGGGGCAAGCATAAGCCCCAGTACACGCCTTACTTGGATTGCGGTGACCATGTGATCATCGTGAACGCGGCGAAAGCGCGCGTGACCGGCCGCAAGGGCACGGACAAGATATATTACCGCCACTCCGGCTATCCCGGCGGGTTGAAGGAAATGACCTACAATCAGATGATGGCGAAGCATCCCACCCGGGCCATGTACCTGGCCGTCAAGGGAATGGTGCCGCACAACCGCCTGGGCCGCTCCCTGCTGCGGCACGTGCGGGTCTACGCCGGCGCCGAGCATCCCCATCAAGCCCAGCAGCCCGAACCCCACCCCGTGCCCGAACGCTGACTGTTTGGCCTGGTAAGGAGAGAATGAACGTGGCGACTGAAACTGTTACGATTGGCCGGCGCAAGAGCGCCCGGGCGCGGGTGCGCATGAAGCCCGGCACTGGACAGATCATCGTGAATGGCCGGCCCGTTGATGACTACATGGCGCGGCAAGTGCTGGTGATGATCACAAAGCAGCCCTTCGACGCGACCGAGACCGCCGGGAAATACGACATCCGGGCGCGCTGCGACGGCGGCGGAATCTCCGGTCAAGCGGGCGCCCTGCGCTTGGGCATCGCCAGGGCCCTCGTGGCGATTGACGAGAAGTACCGGCCCACCCTGCGCCGCGCCGGCCTGCTCACCCGGGACGCCCGGGAAGTGGAGCGGAAAAAGTACGGCCAGCCGGGCGCGCGGAAACGCTTCCAGTTCTCCAAGCGCTAGAAAGCCCACGAGAGGCGGACCAGGCTCCGCCTCCACACATATCCTACATGCGAGAGCGCGCTCTTCTTCCCCGCTTGGGGGACGACGGGCGCGCTCTTTTCCTTTGCCAAGACGGCGCGCCGCCGCGAGAATGGGCTCCCGCTGTCGCGGGAACAACGGCGCGGAGGCGGGAACGAGGGACCGGCCCGCTAGACTGGAGGACGTGTTGGAACAAAGGGGCCGGCGCGGAGGATCCGCCACGGCAGCCTGGCCAACGTCAGTTGGGGTGTCCTACGGACCGCGTTGCTAGATGCGGCTTAGGCCCACGCCCGAGAGCGCAATCCGGACCTCGTCGCAATCGCTGAAACGCTTCGCGGGCTCCTTCTCCAGAAGTTTCATGATGATGTCGCCCAGGGCCTGGGGACACTTGCGGTTCGTGACGGTGGGATGCTGCGGCCGTTGCTTCAAGTGCGCGTTATAGAGCTGCTGTATGTGGTCAGCCGCGAAGGGATAGTGACCGGTAAACATGACATAGAAGGTGACGCCGAGGGCGTAGAGGTCGCTCTGTTTTGTCGCCTTCTCTTTCCGGATGATCTCCGGCGCGACGAACATGGGGGTAATAAGCTCTTGAAGGCTGGACTCAAAGAAGCCAAGGAGGCGTCCCTTCGCCACGGAAAAGTCGGACACCTTCACCTTGCCCTTCCGCGTGAATAGGATATTGCTGGGCTTTATGTCGTGGTGGGTGTAGCCATTCTCGTGAATGAATTGAAGGCCGTTGCAAATCTGGGCGCAGATGACCAAGCGCTCTTGCAGATCCCACGGCCGGTTGACAATATACCAGCGCAGATCCGGCCCGTCGACGTACTCCTGGGAAAGGCACTCGCCCTCGTCGCCATAGAGGAACTCGTAGATCTCCGTGACGTTTTCGTGTTTGGCCTTACGGATCTTGGATACGCTTCGCTCAAATTCCTTCACGTGGGCGCGATTCCGGAAGTAGGTGGAGTGGAATAGCTTTAGCGCGACGACGTCGCCATTCTTCGTGTCGATGGCCCGGTACACCGCGCCGGATCCCCCCTTGCCGAGAAGCTTGTCGATCTTGAAGCGGTAAAGCTTCGAGCGATCCGGGTTGTAGAGTTCACGTGACATGCAATTGCTCCGTTAGTGTTATTCCTAGTTCGGACGGAGTTGACCGGTTCATCGGACGCTAGCCGGAACGGACTTCTCCCCGGCGCCCCCAAGCGGCCCGAGGACGACGCCGTTCAGGCCGCGAATTTCACGCCAAGCTCCCTTTTCGGCCTAAGCCCTAGGAGGCTTAAGGCGCTCCACCGGCGGACTCGCCAGCCGGGGATCCGCCATCGTCTTCCAACGGAATGCGGGGCGCGTCGCTCCACAACGAGTCGATATCATAGAAAGCGCGGGGTTCTTCCCGGAATATGTGGAGGATGACGGTCCCGTAATCCAGCACCTTCCACCCGCCTTGCAGGGACCCCTCGGTGTACAGGGGCCGCACGCCTTCTTCCTTCATGCCTTCCATCACGGCGTTGTGCACGGCTTTGAGCTGGGGTTCGCTGGAAGTGGAGCAAACGACAAAACTGTCCGCTATAAGCGTTAGGCCTCTGACATCGTACGCGCGGATGTCAAAAGCCTTGTGTTCGGCGGCCAAGCCCGCCATGCGCAATGTGTCGGCGAGAAAGGCGTCGCCGTTCGTGTCCATTTTCTTCGCCGCGGGACGCGCGACCGCATTGTCGAATCGTGCCAAAGTCTATCGCTCCTGTGTGGGCCCGCTAGCGCGGCGCCTCCGCCGCCGCTTTCCCTAGTGTGGGAAAATCCCGGCTAGAGGCGCGCCCAGCCTCCCGGTCGGCGAACGCCGGAGGAGGCGTGGGCCCGCGCTTTAGGACTTACTCAACTCGCGCAGCAG